>JBMNVM010000069.1:0-7981 GCA_050946805.1 Acutalibacteraceae bacterium
AAATGATTCTTGGCGCAGCGACCCTACAACAGCCAAAATTTTTACTTTTTCCATAAAAACCTCTCCTTTTCGTTTTAATAGGAAATTTTATCTTTTAAAAATATACCTTTCCTTAAATCGTCAAAGGCTTTTTCCAGTTCTTCCCTTGTGCTCATAACAATGGGCCCGCCCCAAAACACAGGTTCACCCAATTTCTTTGAACTCATAAACAAAACCTGAGCATTTTTATCATTCGCCTTTATTTCCACAAAATCCCCAGCGGTCAGTTTTACAGCCGTTTTTTCCTTTACAAGTTCTCCGGCGACATACGCGTCCCCCAAAAGGGTAAAAACCATTACCGAGCGGTCGTTTTGTGTGGGTATGGCAACACTTGCGCCGCTATTCAGATGCAAATCATAATAGTCAAGCGGAAGATAGTTACTTGTGAATCCTTTCTTCCCTTCAAATTCACCCGCCAACAGTCTTAGCTTGCCCCAATCGGCATCAATTTCCTCAATTTCGGAAGTTTTTATGCTGTGATATGCCGGAGGAACCATCTTATTCTTTGCGGGAAGATTCAGCCAAAGCTGCACACCAAGCAGCCTTTTTGCGGGAGGCAATTTTTCTTCGTGCAAAATGCCGGAGCCGGCAGTCATCCATTGAACTTCACCGTCCCCGATAGTATCCTCATTTCCCAAACCGTCTTTGTGGGTCATATATCCGCTGTAAACATAACTGATTGTTTCAATACCCCTGTGCGGATGCATCGGGAAGCCTGCTTTGTAGTCATCGGGATTTGTACTGTCAAAGGAATCAAGCATCAAAAACGGGTCAAATTCCTCTACGGTTCGGTTCCCAAGCACCCGTACAAGGCTGACCCCCGCTCCATCTTGAGTTTTGTAGCCCGTGGCTTTATGGCTGATTTTTCTTTCCATTAATAGTCCCTCCCTTTATTGTTCAGTAAAAAATATAAAATTTTAAATACATTATCCTCTAACCATAATTTAACATATATAGTCAAAACTTACAATACGCAAAGCAGGATAGTTAATATTGTGTTGACTTATAACTGTAAGATTGGTATAATCAAAGTAGCAAAATATTACTAAAGATTGGCAATCAAAAGTTACACATGACCCAAATATATATTGCGTTCTTAAATATGAACCGAAAGGAAAATGCTTATGAGGTCACTGAATCTTTGCGATTATCCCCGCCTTGCAGGTGAAAAGGACGATGCGCCTCGCATAAACCGCGCTGTTAATGACGCTCCAAGCGGCAGGCTGTTTATCCCGGGAGGGCATTATTATTTGGCTTCTCCGGTGGTTGTAACCAACCGCTGCTCAATTGTAATGGAGGAAAACACACTTCTTGAGGCCATTGAGGAAATGGATTTCGTTGTTGTTTGGGACAATGTGGCTGCCATGAAAGCGGGCGACCCGAATTACCGCAACGAAATTTTCCGCTGCGCCGTAAGGGGCGGAGTAATAGATGGTGCAGGAAAGGCTTCCTGCCTTTATCTTGCGGGCTACAAGCATTTCACCCTTTCTGACATTTGCTTTATGAACGGCAAAAAATACGGGCTGTCGGTTGGCGACGGGTACGAGCTTATAGCTACAAACATTTATATGAAATGCCTTATAAAGGGTCTTAAAGGAAATATCGGGCTTTATACCAAGCATGGCGACAGTCATTATACCGACGTTGTCATAACCGACTATGATATAGGACTTCAGGACGATATGGGCGGGTCAAACCGCTATACACGGGTTCATATCTGGACTACCAGACTTTGCGACATTGAAAATTCGGTCTGCTTCCGGCTTCGCTGCGGTGAAGAGAACGACTACGGCGAGGTTCTGCTTGAAAACTGTTATGCCGATACCGGCAAAATCGGTTTTGATATTCAAACCACTACAAGGCTTATCGGCTGCTCGTATTACAACAATTACAAAATGTTCGGGCTTGATGATGTTTTGTGCGTAAAAAACAGCACCGACAAACCGGTTATAATATCAAACTGTATGTTCCGAAAAACCTCACCCAAAGCACGATTTTACGAGGGGAACCCCAACGAGAATGTCATATTTCGCGATAATATTGTTGACCCCGGCTTTGATTCATAAGTATAAACTTTGAAATTTTGACAAATCTAAAGCCGTAAGGTGGGAAGAAGCGAAAAATTTATTTCACACAAGCACGTATCACAAAGGTAAATAAAAAATACCTTTAGAATAAATATCAAGGAGGATTAATTATGACTACCAGACAAAAATTCTTTATTTGCAAGCATTGCGGAAATTTGATTGGTTTGATTGACAACAAAGGCGTTCCAATGGTTTGCTGCGGAGAGCAAATGACCGAGCTTGTCGCCAACACGGTTGAGGCTTCGGTTGAAAAGCATTTACCCGTTTACACCATTTCCGGCGACACGATTGAGGTACAGGTCGGAAGCATACCGCACCCGATGGAGGAAGCCCATCATATTGAATTTATCTATATTGAAACCGAAAAGGGCGGCCAGCGCAAGAGCCTTCAGGTCGGCGGCGAGCCAAAAGCGGTCTTCAGCTTTGTAGATGACAAGCCGATTGCCATTTACGAATACTGCAACCTTCACGGACTTTGGAAGACCGAAATAGAATAAGGCGGTGCCAAGATGCTTGATAAGAATATAGTAAAACTTTTAAACGAACAGATTAACAAAGAGCTTTACTCTGCCTATTTATACCTTGATATTGCGAATTATTACGCCGATCAGGGTCTTGAAGGCTTTGAAAACTGGTTCTTTGTTCAAACGCAGGAGGAAAGGGATCACGCTCTGCTTTTCAGGCAGTATCTGCTTAACAACGGCGAAAGCGTAACCCTTTTGCCCCTTGCCGCTCCCGATAAAAAGTATGAAAACTTCCGCGAACCGCTGATTGCGGCCTTTGAGCACGAGCAGTATGTAACCGCTTCCATAAACGCGATTTATGCCGAAGCGCACAAGTGCAACGATTTTCGCACCATGCAGTTCCTTGATTGGTTTATAAAGGAGCAGTGCGAAGAAGAAAAGAATGCGGACGACAATATTAAGAAGTTCGACCTCTTCGCAGGCGACTCAAAGGGCTTGTACATGCTGGACAATGAAATGAAAGCCCGCGTTTACGCTCCGCCTTCACTGGTACTTTAATTTTACATATCAAAACAGCAAAACACCACTTAAGCCGCGGCTTAAGTGGTGTTTTTATTATTAGGCAAAAATATAAATTTTAAAAAGGTTATTACTGTTTGAATGGCTTTTTAAAACCATATTCCATCAATATAAAATATCTCCCGCAAGCTGAGCCAAGGTGTTTTCTCCCCAGCTGTAATTCGAAAGGTAGCTGCCTTTAAAGAGGTGGGCATTTTCCTTTTGGTTTGAAAGGTAGTTGTAAAGATCGCAGTCAACCTTTTCAGGCACAATGCGGCGCTTGCCGTCCACCGTTTCCATAACATCGGATATTCCGTATTCCTCCAATGTGTTCTTAAGGCGAAGGGCTACCTTGCGGTACCGAGCCAGCGTCACCGGACTTACCGGTTCATCCTCCCACAAAAAGCTTATTGCCTCTTCGGAAGAGACATACCCGCCGCGGCGGTCAACAAGCAGGGCAAACAGCTCCTTGGCCTTCTTATTTCTGAAGGCTATCGGCTTTTCGCCCACAAAGACATCAAAGTAGCCGAATGTCCGTATTGTAACCGCAGGCTTATTACCCACTTTACCACCATTTTTATCATTGTTATCGTCAACATTGTAAAGCATTATGTATCTGGGAGAGGAGGCATCGGCCGTCCTCTGCGAGCATATGGCCTTTATGCGGCGTTGGGATTTGGTTGTTAAATCATAGTAGGAAAACTCGGCCTCTCCGGTTTTAAGCAACTCCAATATTTGGTCATATGAAGCTTTGCTGCGGGAAACAAACTCCTTAATCGGCGTGCTTTGCTTCATAAGCGGCAGCCATTCTTCCTTTGTGTAGCCGAAAAACTCACATACATTGTCGCTGGCGTAAAGGGGGGTTACAAGGCTGCCGGTTACCTCGAAGGCGGCTATACCATCGGTAAACCGCATTAAAAGCTCCTGCATATTTTCCTTTAAATGCACATTTTCATTTCTTAATGTATCGGCTTCCGCCGTATCCTGCACGCAGCGGCAGCAAAACAGGCTGACCAAATCATCCATTTTAATGAAAATCCCTCGGTACAGCTTTGTTTCCCCGCTGGAGGATTTTGCCTTGTAGGTAATCTGCGGAGGCTTCGCACTTGAGCGGTACAGCTTTTTTTGAATAAAGTCGCCGAAAAAGGCGTGAACCCGCTCCCTGTCCTCCTTGGCTACCGTTCCGTCAATCCATTTCTTGGTCGCATCCTCTATCTGCATCGGGATATCCTCAAGCCATTTGAATACCGTGGAATTGTTGCTGTATAGGCACTTTACGGTATTCGCGCCGAGGTCGTATTCAAATATCTTGTCGTAAACCTCTGTAAGCGCCTTTAAATAGCGCTTTACTTCGCTGGATTTTTTGGATTGATGCCTTTCGGTAATATCCATACAAACGCTTTGGAACTCTTCCTTGCCGTCCTCGTTTACGCATTTTGTAACCCAGCCGAAGACGTGCGCGCGTGTGCCGTCACAACGTAGCAAGGTCATCTCGCCCGCAAGCGGGGTGCCGGCGGAATAAACACGGTTTAAATAAAGTGAAAATCGCCGCCTGTCCTCCATCGGGATCATCAAAAAGATGTTGTCCCGAAACAGGTCAAGATAATCCGTCTCGACCGCCTTTACTTTCGGAAAGCGCAGTATTTCCTTCATCTGCTGGTTGATGTATGTAACTTTGGGCTGCTTTTCGCAGGTGTATTTCAAAAATCCGCAGGGTATGGTTTCGTTCAAAAACTGCAGATTATTGTTTTCCTTTTTTATGTCGGTAATGTCGGCCAATACGGAGTATCCCACCAAAGTGCCGTCATCGGTTACTTCACAGGAGGCGGTATCCAATACATAAACTACCCCGCCGTCCTTTTTTACTATTCGGTACTCCGCTTTTAAGGTTTGCTTATCCTGCTTTAGGGCACTAATAAAATCAAGGTACTTTGCCCTGTCCGACGGGTGTACCAAACTCGCATAAAGATCCTCGCTGTCGCTTAACAGTTCATCCTCGCTATACCCTGTCATTTGGCAGAGATTTTGGCTGACATAGCTTAAATGAACCGGATCGTTTAAGACATATTGATGAAAGCCGCTGACATTTTTATATAAAATGTCCTTAGTATTTTGTATTGTGTTTTTCATAGCAACTCCTTAAATAAGAAGAAAATCGCCGAACAAGCTACAAATAATTTTATTTATTATATCACATTTTTATTCAAACTGCAATTCGTAGCTAAAATTTAAACCGCGCCACTAATTAAGTCAGCATTTTTACGCTAAAACGACAGCAACCGTATGAACATTTTCAGTTCATACGGTTTTTATCTTAAGATATTAAATTTTTATGTTACTGCGTAACCACCGCACTCACCCCTATTTGGCGGAAGCGGTCGTAACGTTTGCCGACTAAATCAAGATCCTTTGAAAGTTCGCTTATTTCTTCGGTTAAAAGGGTACGTATACGCTCGTAAAATTCCTTTTTGCCTATATCATTTTCAGAAAGTATGCGTTCAACAACGCCAAGACTTTTGGCATCCTCCGCCGTCAGTTTAAGGCTTGCCGCGGCCTCTTCAGCCTTTGCGGCATCCTTCCAAAGAATACTGGCGCACCCTTCCGGAGATATTACCGAATAAACCGCGTTTTGAAGCATCCACACTCGGTCGGCCACCGCAAGCGCAAGCGCGCCTCCGCTGCCGCCCTCTCCAATTAAAATTGAAATAATGGGAACGCAGATTGTAGACATTTCAATTAGGTTTTGGGCAATTGCCTGACCCTGACCCCTTTCCTCGGCGCCGATTCCGCAAAAAGCGCCCGACGTGTCAATAAAGCAAATTATGGGTCTTCCGAATTTCTCGGCCTGCTTCATAAGGCGAAGCGCCTTGCGGTACCCTTCGGGATGAGGGGCGCCGAAGTTTCGATAGGTGCGCTCCTTTGCGGTATGCCCTTTCTCGATTGCTATAACCGTAACGGGACTGCCGCTGAGTCTTGCAATACCGCCGACAATGGCGGGGTCGTCTCCGAAGCAGCGGTCGCCGTGGAATTCGAAAAAGTCCTTAAAAATGTTTTTTATGAAATCAAGCCCTGTCGGCCTGCTGCTGTCTCTTGCAAGTTTTACCCTGTCATATGCAGTATTGCTCATACCTTCACCCCTTCGGTGTGCATTTTAAGAAGCTCGGACAGCACCTTTTTTTGATTTTTTCTTACGACAATGCCGTCAATAAATCCGTGCTCCAGTACAAATTCGGCGGTCTGAAAGCCGTGGGGCAGGGATTTTCTGGTCGTCTGCTCTATTACCCTTGCACCCGCAAAGCCTATTGTGGCTCCCGGCTCGGACAATATAATGTCCGCTCCCATGGCAAAGCTGGCGGTAACCCCGCCGGTTGTCGGGTCGGTAAGAACCGCGATATATAAAAGCCCCGCATCGCTGTGCCGCTTTAGGGCCGCGCTGGTTTTGGCCATCTGCATAAGCGACAGTAAGCCCTCCTGCATACGCGCCCCACCCGAAACCGTAAAGCCGATAACCGGCAGGCGTTTTTCTTCGGCGTACTCGAACAGCTTGGTAATTTTTTCCCCGACAGCACTGCCCATGCTGCCCATCATAAAATATGACTCCATAACAAACAGGCAGCATTTTTGCTTTCCTATTCTGGCGGTGCCGCAGATCACTGCCTCTTCCTCGCCGCTGGCATTTCTTACAATCTGTACCTTTTCCCTGTATCCGGGAAAGCCTAAAGGATTGCCGGATTTTATTTCAGCAAACAGTTCGTGGAAGCTGTCCTTGTCGGTTATCATGTTGATGCGCTGGCGCGCCTTCATGCGGAAATGATACCCGCACGGGCAGACAAGGTCATTCGCCCAAAGGCGGCTGACTGCTATGCTTTTTCGGCAGTTTGGGCAGTCCTTTTCCGGCTCGCCGGCATCCTGCTGTACCGGAGCGCAGTTGCGGCCGCCCTCCTCTAACTGATTTTTGGGTTTTAAGAATTTGATTAAAGCCATCTTTTTCACCTGTTACCCATAAAAGTCAAATCGTAGTTGCCTGTGGTGAAGCGTTCGTCCTCCACAATGCGAAGCTGCTCCTCGATATTTGTGGGAATCCCGTCAATTACAAGCTCGCACAGTGCCGCCCGCATTTTTCTTAAGGTTTCCTCCCGCGTATTTGCGAAGACGATAAGTTTGCCAAGCAGCGAATCATAATAAGGCGATACCGTGGTTCCGGCAATTAAGTAGGTATCAAACCTCACAGACGGGCCGCCCGGCACATGAAGCATTTTAAGAGTTCCGCAGCTTGCGGCGTTAATGCGACATTCAATAGCCGATCCCTTTAAGTGAATATCCTTTTGCGTAAAGCTTAAAGGTATTCCGGCGGCAATTCTAATCTGCCATTTTACAAGGTCAATGCCGGTCAGCATTTCGGTAACGGTATGCTCCACCTGTAAGCGGACATTCATTTCCATAAACCAAAAGTTCCCGTCATTGTCAAGCAAAAATTCCAGCGTTCCGGCACCCACATATCCTATCTTTTTCACCGCCTGCACCGCAAGGGCAAACATTTTCTTTCGCTGGCTGTCATTTACGGCGGGAGACGGGGTTTCCTCGATAAGCTTTTGGTTTCTGCGCTGCAAAGAACAGTCCCTTTCCCCTAAACAAACGGCGTTGCCGTGTTCATCGGCCAGTATTTGCAGTTCCACATGTCTTGCGGGGTATATGTATTTTTCAAGATATACGCTGCCGTCGCCAAATGCGCTTGCCGCTTCCGAGGTGGCCTGCAAAAAGGCATCATCCAGTTCATCGGTGGCACGAATAAGGCGTATTCCACGCCCACCGCCGCCGGCGCAGGCTTTAAGC
>JBMNVM010000070.1:0-7784 GCA_050946805.1 Acutalibacteraceae bacterium
TGGGGGATTGTGCAGGGGAATAATATAGCCATGGATTCTGACCTTATTCGAAGTCTTTTAATCAGCGGATGTGAGCGTGAGAGCAACTTAGATTACCCTGATGTTAAATGGGGATATGGAAAACTAAATCTTTTCAGAACATTTGAATTTATAAAAGAAACCGCACCTGTTTTTGAAGAGGGATTCTAAGGAGGTAGTATTAAATAATGAATGAAATTAATTTAGCGCCGGTCGTAAATACCTCCGGAGGTTTCGGAACGCTGCATGTTAATGTCTATTTCAGAAATATAGGAACACCCGTTGAGGGCGCGCTTGTTCGGATTACTGAGCCGAACACGGGGGAAATACTTAAGGAAGAAAGAACAGACGCGCAAGGACAGGTCAGAGCTATTTTTCTTGAAACTCCCCCAATCGAGTATTCATTGGAGCCTAACCGACCGCGCCCGTTCAATCAATACAACATACAGGTAACATATCCCGGGCATGATGAGGTAAATATTAATTTTGTACAGCTTTATCCTAACAGTATAGCGGTACAGGATGTATACCTGACACCAAACTACTCAAATATTTTAATCCCATATCCGGTATTGTGGGGTACATATCCGCCCAAAATACCGGAGTCGGAGGTAAAACGTGTGCCTCTGCCAACGGGACAGGTTGTCCTACCGAAACCGGTTGTTCCCGAACTGATAATAGTCCATGCGGGGGTACCCGATGATGCAAGCGCACCCAACTATACAGTACCTTTTACCGATTACATTAAAAATGTAGCAAGCAGCGAAATATATTCAACATGGCCGCTTGAGACCATTAAGGCCAACGTTCTGGCGATACTCTCATTCACCCTTAACCGCGTTTATACCGAATGGTACAGGGGAAAAGGATACGATTTTACAATTACAAATTCCACGGCATATGACCAGGCTTTCAGCTACGGCAGGAATATTTACAAGGAAATTTCAGATGTGGTTGATGAAATTTTTACAACCTATATTTCAAGATCAGATTTGGTGCAGCCCTTGTTTACACAATACAACGACGGTCAAAAAACCAACCGCGCAGGTTGGTTAAGCCAGTGGGGCTCAAAGGATCTCGGTGAGC
This sequence comes from Acutalibacteraceae bacterium, assembly GCA_050946805.1. Lineage (GTDB taxonomy): Bacteria > Bacillota > Clostridia > Oscillospirales > Acutalibacteraceae > UBA737. The sequence continues at coordinate 1,105 of JBMNVM010000070.1, forward strand.
AGGGACTAAATGCTTTGCAAATCCTTCGTACCTATTACGGCTCGGATATCATATTAAAACAGGCTGAAAAGGTCGAGGGAATACCCATGTCTTTTCAGGAGGTATTGAAAATCGGCTCGGTCGGAGATGCGGTGCGCACAATTCAAGAACAGCTTAACACCATCTCGAATAACTATCCGCTTATCAAAAAAGTTGTGGTTGACGGTAATTATCAAGAAAGCACCGCCGAAGCCGTAAGGGTGTTTCAACAAATCTTCGGCCTGCCGGTTACGGGGGAAGTAAATTTCCCGACATGGTACAAAATTTCGGACGTATTTGTCGCAATAAGCAAACTTGCAAATTAAAACTGTAAAGGGAGACCTTAATGGGTACTCCTTTTATTTTTTTAACTGAAAAGTAAATCAAAGCTTGCACTTTTAGCGATTGTTTGTTAAGATTAATTTACGTTGATATTTCAACAAAAGGTGAAAAATTATGGAATATTTTAATGTTTTGCGAAAATGTGCTTTGTTTGCAAATATTACGGTTAGTGATTTAATTCCTATGCTTGAATGTCTTGACGCAAAGGAGCACAGCTATCAAAAGGGCAACATCATATTTGCCGAAGGCGATAGCGCCAGATATTTAGGAATTGTGCTTTCGGGGAAAATTCAAATTGTACGTGTGGATTATTATGGAAACCGCAGTATTTTAACAACCGTTTCTCCATCCCAGCTTTTTGCGGAATCCTTCGCCTGCGCGAAAGTGCAGTCTCTTCCGGTTGATATTGTCGCCGCCGAGGATACTACCGTACTGCTTATTGATGCGTTGCGTATTACAAAACCTTGCGGGCACGCCTGCTCCTATCATCACATGATGATCTTTAATCTTCTTAATATTGTCGCGCGCAAAAATCTTCTCTTTCATCAGAAAATCGAAATCACTTCCAAGCGCACTACAAGAGAAAAGCTTATGACCTACCTTCATATCGAAGCTAAAAAGAACAACAGCAACACCTTTGTAATACCCTATGACCGTCAGGAGCTGGCCGACTATTTGGGTGTCGAGCGTAGCGGCCTTTCGGCGGAAATCGGGAAGCTGTGCAAGGAAGGTGTATTAATATGTAAAAAAAGCCAGTTTACAATACTAAACAATAAGTATAGCTAAGCAAGTATTAATTCCAATTTTTACTTTACTTTCACTTTTTCAGTTTGTATAATAACATTAATAAAGAATTTGGAGGAATAGGTTATGATATTTGATACTATAGCTCACAGTGATAAATATTTTGGCGTTAACGAAAAATTTTTAAAGGCTTTTGACTTTATAAAAAAGGCCACTGCCGAAAATTTGCCTGCCGGCAAATACGAAATTGACGGCAAAGAGATTTATGCTTCTGTTCAGGAATACACATCTAAATTACCGCAGGACGGAAAGTTTGATGGGCATAGAGATTATATTGACATTCAGTATATTATTTCCGGCACCGAAATAATAGAGGTTGTAGACATCAGCAAAGCAAAATCCAAAACCGAATACAACCCCGATAAGGACGTTGAGTTTTACGAGGACAGCGACAAGGCCGTAAAAGCGGTGCTTGAGTCCGGTGAATACGGCATTTTCTTTGCACACGATATTCACAAGCCCGGGTTGGCTATAGGCGGTGTTCAGTCGCCCGTTAAAAAGATTGTTGTAAAGGTAAAGATCTAAATCCAAAAATAAAAACTAATCCGAACATCGACCGCCGATATTCGGATTAGTTATTAATATTTTAAAATTTAGGAGAAATAATGCTTACAAATTTACATTCACACACTCTGTTTTGCGACGGCGCCGATTCCCCGCAGGATTTGGTAATGGCAGCGATAGAAAAAGGCTTTTCCTCATTCGGCTTTTCGGGGCATGGGTATACCGACTTTGATTTAAGCTACTGTATGAAGGATACCGACGGGTATATAAATACGGTAAACAGTTTAAAGGAAAAGTATAAAGGTAAAATTCAAATCTATCTCGGCGTGGAAGAAGAAGCTTTCTCGCCTTTGAATTGCCGTCAGCAGTTTGATTATATTATCGGCTCCTGCCATTATATCAAACAAGCCGGGAAATATTATCCGGTAGATTTAAGCTATGAAGCTTTATGTGAGTGTATTGCGGCTTTTGATGGGGATCCGCTAAAAGCCGCGGAAAGATATTACGCCGCTTTTTGTGACTATTTGTTGGCTAAAAAGCCGGATATTATAGGGCATTTTGATCTGCTTACCAAGTTTGACGAAAAAAACGACCCGCTTTTTTCTAATAACGATGAGTATTTTAAAATCGCCGAGAAATATCTTAGTTACGCCCTTAAAACCGAAGCGTTTTTCGAAGTTAACACAGGTGCCATGTCAAGAGGTTACAAAAGTACGCCGTATCCTGATGAAAAACTGCTTTTTATACTTAAAAAAAGGGGCGGGAAAGTGGTGTTGTCGTCAGACGCACACAGTGCCGACACTATTGACTTCGGTTTTAAAGAGGCACGCAAAATGTTAAAAAATATAGGTTTTTCACATGTATATGCTTTATATGACGGTGTGTTTGTAAAAGACTATTTATAGAAAACAGGTTTTATTATGGAAGGAATCAGAAAAAAATAACCGAACGTGTTTTTAAACTTTTCGCGGAAATTACCGCCATTCCAAGGGGCTCGGGCAATATGAACCTTATTGCCGAATACTGCATGGATTTTGCGAAAAAACATTCCTTAAATGCTTTGCGGGATAATGCTAACAATATAATAATTTTCAAAAACGGCACAGCGGGGTATGAGGGCAAAAACCCTGTGATTTTACAGGCGCATCTTGATATGGTCAATCAAAAAACCGACGATGCTAACATAGACTTTTCAAAAACCGGGCCGAAAATTATCGTTGACGGGGATTTTATTAAAGCGGAGAATACAACCCTTGGTGCCGACAACGGCATTGGCGTCGCCATGATTTTGGCGCTTCTTGAAAGCAAAACCGCCGCCCACCCGCCGATCGAAGCCGTTTTTACGACCGATGAGGAAATCGGAATGATTGGCGCCACGGCTTTAGACGTTTCCCCCTTAAAGGGAAAGCGCCTTATTAATCTTGACTCCGAAAATGATGACACCGTAACGGTATCCTGCGCCGGCGGCACCGACTTAATAATAAAAACAAAGCTTTCAAGGCATTCAAGGCAGGGGACAAAGGTTTCAATTACTGTTAATGGTTTAAAAGGCGGCCACTCGGGTACAGAAATAAACAAGAGCAGGGAAAACGCCAACATTCTTGCAGGCAGGCTGTTAACTCACCTGCGTGAAACTGCGGATTTTGAAATTATTTCGGTAAACGGGGGAGATAAAAGCAACGCAATCACCCCGTCAGCAAAGGTTGTTTTGTTTACCGAAAACCCACAGGAATTTACTAAAAAGGCCGAAAATTATTTAGATTGCTTAAAGCGGCAAATTTCGGACAACGAACCCGATTTTTCATATAAAATTGAGGTCGAAAAAGAGGGACAATTTAAAACAGTCGGCCGGGGAATAAGCGATAAGCTTATAAGCTACCTTTCTTCTGCGCCGTACGGCGTTATTGAAATGAGCAGGAAAATTGCCGGACTTGTGGAAACTTCGGTAAATCCGGGCATATTCGAAACCGCCGATGATGAAATCCGAATTGTCTATTCAATCAGAAGCAATGATTTAAATTCTTTAAAAACCCTTTCAAACCAACTTGAAGCTTCTGCGCTTAAGATTGACGGTACGGCCGAATTTTCCGGTAGCTATCCGCCCTGGGAATTTAACGACAAATCAGAGCTTTTAAGGCTTTATACTGAAGTTTTCGCCGAACATTACGGATTTGCCCCAAAGATTGAGGCGATACACGCCGGTCTTGAGTGCGGTATTTTCGCTTCAAAAATCAAGGGACTTGAATGTATTTCGGTAGGGCCTTCAATGTTCGGTATTCACACCGTTTTTGAAAAGCTCTCAATTTCTTCGACCAAAAGGTTTTTTGAGCTTTTGCTTAAAGTCCTTGAAAGAATGTAGGTTAAAATAATTCAGAATCAAACATGCGTGACTAAGCCCTCAATTTCCGGGGGTTGAATATCCCAAAAATGCATATTTCTAAATAATACTTGCGCTTTTTGCATATTCATGGTAAAATTTTATAGTTTTTATTAATTTTTATTCAAAAAATGCGGAGGTTTAATGTTTATGGATGCAAATATCCAAATTCTGATAGCCATGATTGTCTATATGGCTGCAGTAATTGTAATCGGCGCGCTCTTTGCAAAACGCGCCAACAAAAACAGTGAAGAATACTTCCTTGGCGGACGGTCGTTAGGACCTTGGGTAACCGCCATGAGTGCGGAGGCTTCGGACATGAGCGGCTGGCTTTTGATGGGTCTTCCGGGTGTCGCATACTGGTGCGGACTTGCTGACGCTTTCTGGACCGCCTTTGGTCTTGCTGTTGGTACATATTTAAACTGGCTTATAGTTTCAAAACGGCTTCGCCGTTACAGCGTGGTTGCTGACAATTCAATCACACTTCCGGACTTCTTTTCCAATCGTTTCCGTGAAAACAAGAAAATCATAATGACACTTGCGGCACTCTTTATTCTGATTTTCTTTACTGTTTATGCCGCAAGCTGTTTTGTTACCTGCGGAAAATTGTTTGCAACCCTTTTTGATATGCCGTATATACAAGTAATGGTGCTTGGTGCGGTGTTTGTACTTGCCTACACCTTAATTGGCGGCTTCCTTGCCGAAAGCGCTTCGGATTTTATGCAGGCAATTGTTATGATATGCGCATTGTCGGTCATTGTAATAATAAACACAGTAAAAGCCGGCGGTTTGGTTGAGGTTATAAAGAATGCCCGCGAAATTGACGGATTTTTAGAGTTTTTCGGTCTGGCTTCGCCAACCGTTAATGAGGCAGGACAGCAGCTTGTACAAAACGGCAAGCCGGTCTTCGGTGCCGCTTCGGACTACGGACTTTTGTCGGTTGTGTCGATAATGGCATGGGGACTCGGATACTTCGGTATGCCGCAGGTACTTTTACGGTTTATGGCAATTCGTGATGAAAAGGAACTCAAGCGTTCAAGGCAGATTGCCATGGTTTGGGTTGTAATTTCACTCTTTACGGCCGTATTTATCGGTATTGTGGGACGTCAGCTTTTCCCAACCGAGCATCTTACCAAATCGGCGGCTGAAAATATTTTCATAACCCTTTCGACCTCTTCGTTACCGGCAATATTGACGGGCTTTGTCATGGCGGGAATACTTGCCGCCACAATCAGCTCTTCGGACTCTTATCTTTTGATTGCAGCTTCGGCGGTTGCGAAGAATATCTATCAGGGTATCATCAACAAAAAGGCTTCCGAAAAGACGGTTATGTGGTTTTCAAGAATAACACTTCTTGTTATCGCCGCTGTGGCAATGGTAATAGCCCGTGATGAAAACAGCGTTATTTTCAAGATTGTATCCTTTGCGTGGGCAGGCTTTGGCGCCACCTTCGGGCCGCTTATGATTTTCTCCCTTTTCTGGAAGAGAATAAACCGCGCAGGCGCTATTGCCGGCATGGTAAGCGGCGCAGGTATGGTGTTCCTTTGGAAGCTTGTAATAAGCGAATTGGGCGGAGTATTTGCTATTTATGAATTGCTGCCTGCCTTTATTACCTCCTGCATATTCATTGTTGTGGTATCACTCCTTACAAAAGCGCCCTCAAAGGAAATTGAGGAAGATTTCGAAAAGGTAAGAAGCGACACCGCTTTGGCTTAACAAAATTAAGACAAAAAAATAACCTGTCAAAAGACAGGTTATTTTTTTAGTCGCCTACAACTGTGTTGTCTCTGAATAAAAGGGAAATGCACCAGATACCTGCAAGAGCAATTACGGTGTAGATTATACGGCTCAAAATCGCCGTGGGGCCACCAAATGCCCATGCTACCAGATCAAACTCAAAAAGACCAACAAGACCCCAATTTAGGCAACCGATGATACTAAGAATTAAACAAATTTTGTCAAACATACATTTCACTCCTTCGGTCAGTATTAGTGTGTATGTTTTTTTGTAAATTATTCAAAAAAATGAAAAGAACGCCTTATTAGGCGTTCTTTTTTAATATATAGTTCCTTTTAAGATATATTCATAATTGAATTCATGTCGTAAAGTCCCGGGGCTTTGCCCATTAAAAACTTTGCGGCTCGAATAGCGCCTACGGCAAAAACCTCTTTTGATAGTGCAGAGTGAGAGATGGTTATCACTTCATCATGTCCGGCAAAAATAACATCATGCTCTCCTACAATCGTGCCGCCCCTTATCGAATGAATACCGATTTCGTTTTTAATACGTTTCTGGCATTTTGAGTGGCGGTCATACTCATACACCATGTTGTTGCCTAACTGACTGTTAATGGCGTTTGCAAGCATAATGGCCGTGCCTGATGGCGCGTCAATCTTTTGGTTGTGGTGCTTTTCGATGATTTCAACATCAAAGCCGCTACCCAAAACCGCGGCGGCCTTTTTTGCAAGAGAGCAAATAAGATTAACCCCGATAGACATATTAAAGGTAAAGAAGATAGGAATTTTTTTTGATACCGCTTTGATTTTCGCAATCTGCATGTTGTTGTACCCCGTCGTTGCAAGGACAACAGGCATCTGCCTTTTTTGCGCGTAGGACAAAATATCGTCAAGCAAG
>JBMNVM010000071.1:0-7652 GCA_050946805.1 Acutalibacteraceae bacterium
TCTTGAATGTACAGGCTTCTACACCTCAAAGGATAAGGCTCAGGCTCATATTGATGCCGGCGCTAAGAAGGTTGTTATTTCCGCTCCCGCTGGTAATGATCTTCCCACCGTCGTTTACAGCGTAAACGAAAAGACCCTTACAAAGGATGACAAAATCATTTCCGCCGCTTCATGCACTACTAACTGCTTGGCTCCCATGGCAAAGGCTCTTAACGATTACGCTCCCATCCAGAGCGGTATTATGAGCACAATCCATGCCTACACCGGCGACCAGATGATTCTTGACGGCCCGCACAGAAAAGGCGACCTTCGCCGCGCACGTGCCGGTGCTGCCAACATTGTTCCCAACTCAACCGGCGCTGCTAAGGCTATCGGCCTTGTTATTCCCGAACTCAACGGTAAGCTTATCGGTTCTGCTCAGCGTGTTCCGGTTCCGACCGGTTCCACCACAATCCTTACCGCTGTTGTAAAGGGCAAGGATATAACCAAAGACGGCATTAACGCCGCCATGAAGGCTGCATCCAATGAATCTTTCGGCTACACTGAGGATGAAATCGTTTCTTCCGATGTTATCGGAATGCGTTACGGTTCACTCTTTGATGCAACCCAGACCATGGTTTCCAAGATTGATGACGATCTCTATCAGGTACAGGTTGTCGCTTGGTACGACAATGAAAACAGCTACACAAGCCAGATGGTTCGTACCATTAAATACTTTGCCGAGCTTTAATGCTAAGCATACAACAGATATTTTAAGGCTGACCTTTCGGTCAGCCTCTTTTTTTATTATATGTAACCTATATTTATTTGCTATCTGATAATAATGGTAATTTATTCCTTTGTTTTGCGTTTTGTTTTAGAAAGATAAAGTTTACAAAAAATTAAGAAGCCCTTTTATGCGCTGTGCGCATAAGAGGGCTTCTCTATTAAAGTCAGTACAAATTTTTATTTTTATATATTTTTTGCGTTTTTTCATCCGACAAGGTCGTTAAAACTGCTAACCTAATCTATTCGCCATCTCATAGAAACGGTAATAAATGCCCTGCCTTTGGAGCAGCTGCTCATGGGTACCTTCCTCAGCAATACCGTCTTCGGCAAGGACAAGTATTCTGTCGGCACTGCGAATGGTGGAAAGGCGGTGGGCGATGGTTACGGTGGTTCTGCCCTCGGACAGCTTTGCAAGCGATTTTGCAACCTCGAACTCGCTTTCATTGTCAAGCGCGCTGGTGGCTTCATCAAGGATTATAATGGGCGGATTTTTAAGGAAAACCCTTGCAATACTGATACGCTGCTTCTGCCCGCCGGACAGTTTCACGCCGCGTTCACCCACATAGGTGTGGTATCCGTCCTTTAACTCCATAATAAACTCATGCGCTCCGGCCTGCTTTGCAGCGGCGATAATCTCCTCCATTGAGGCACCCGGCTTGCCGTATGCAATATTGTCATAAACAGTGCCTGAAAAGAGATAAACGTCTTGCTGCACCACACCGATGCATTTGCGAAGACTTTTAAGGGTGTATTCTTTTATATTTCTGCCGTCAAGCAGAATTTCACCGTCGGTTACGTCATAAAAGCGGGGAATAAGGTTGCATAGTGTTGTTTTACCGCCGCCCGACGGGCCGACAAAGGCGATTTTTTCACCCTTTTTTATGTTGAGGTTTAGACCTTTGAAAACAAGGTTGTGGTCATCCGGGTATTCAAAGGAAACATTTTTAAATACTATGTCGCCTTTCACGTTTTCGATATCAACTGCTCCGGGCTGGTCGAATATATCAATATCGGCATCCATTATCTCCAAAAAGCGTTCAATGCCGGTCATACCGCGTTGAAACTGCTCCACAAACTCGATAATTCTTCGAACAGTTGCGATAAAGGTTGTAACATATAAAAGATACGCAATAAGGTCGCCGGTGTTGATTTGACCCTTTATTAAAAACAAGCTGCCGATAAAAACGACAGTAGCATACATAATGCCGTCAAAAAAGCGGGTAGTGGTTGAGAAAGCGCCCATGTAGCGATATGACAGCTTTTTTATGTCGTAGAATTTTTTATTGTCATCGCTAAACTTTCTAAGCTCCAATTCCTCGTTTGCAAAGGCCTTAACCACGCGCTGGCCGAGCAGCGAGTCCTCAATACGGGCGTTAAGCTCGCCGATTAAAACGCGTTGCTCCCTGAATGTTTCCTTCATGCGCTTGTTTAATTTCCCGCAGATCAAAAGCATTATAGGAATTATTGCGAAAATAATCAGGGTAAGCGGAATGTTTATATTTATAAGAATTATAAACGATACAATTCCTTTAATTCCGGCAATAAAGAATTCCTCGGGGCAGTGGTGGGCAAATTCGGTAACGTCAAAAAGGTCGTTGGTGATCCTGCCCATAATCTGGCCGACCTTGGTATTGTTGAAATATGTATTTGAAAGCTTGTGCAAATGGGCGTAGGCATCGCGGCGCATATCGGTTTCAATCTTTGCACCCATAACATGACCCGTATATGCCATGTAGTAGTATGCCGCCGAGTCGATAATGCGAAGCACAATATAAATAATACTGATTTTTAAAACAAATCCGATAGTCAGTTTTGCAAAATCTTCAATGCCGGCATTGGTTATTGTCCGCATCATCAAAGGCAGCACAATTTCGCATATCGTTGTCAAAGACGCGCAAAACAGGTCAAATATAACGGTTGGTATGTATTTTTTGTAATAGGGGAGAAAACGCTTTATCAGTTGGGATGATGTGTACTTTTTTTGAACGTCCATTTTAGTACCTCAAAATTTTTTATTTATTTTGCGGCAGTTTCACAATAAATACAACGGTAAACTCTGTTCTCCTTGTCGGTCAGGGTAAAAACATGGTTAAGCTCCTGTTCGGTTTGTGAAATGCAGCGCGGGTTTTTACATTTTATAACATTTACAAGGCGTTGCGGCAGCTCCATAGATTTTTTTTCGATTATTTTACCGTCACGGATTATGTTAACCGTAATGTCGGGGTCAACATACCCCAAAATATCCGTATTTACATCATATTCGTTGTCAATTTTAATTATATCCTTCTTGCCGGACTTGCGGCTTGAAACGTTTCTGATAAGAGCTACCGAATACTCGATTTTGTCAAGCTGTAAAAGCTCGTAGATTTTCATGCCGTTTCCGGCGGTGATGTGGTCGATTACAATACCGTTTTTAATTGGGTCAATCCTCATTTACTCCACCTCCAAAAGCTTCAAAATCAAAGCCATGCGCATATATTTGCCGTACAAGACCTGTTTGAAATAGCAAGCCCTCGGGTCATTGTCTATCGCGACACTGATTTCGTTAACCCGGGGCAGTGGGTGAAGAATGGAAAGGTCGAGCTTCGCATTTTTTAATTTTTCGGGGGTCAGTATGTAGCTGTCTTTTAAGCGCAGATATTCTGCTTCGTTGAAAAAGCGCTCCTTTTGCACCCTTGTCATGTAAAGAATGTCAAGCTGCGGCATGGCGTCTTCCAAATCCTTGGTTTCGGCATATGGAATACCTTTTTTGTCAAGGTTGGCTTTTACATAATCCGGAAGGGTCAGCTCTTCGGGGGAGATAAGCACGAATTTGATATTTTCATAACGGCTAAGCGCCGCTATCAGAGAATGAACGGTTCTACCGAACATAAGGTCACCGCAAAGCCCAACAGTCAGATTGTCAAGCCGTCCCTTCTCGCGGCGGATTGTCAGCAAATCGGCAAGGGTCTGGGTCGGGTGGTTGTGACCGCCGTCCCCCGCGTTGATTACCGGAACGGTGGCGTTCATTGCGGCAACCAGTGGCGCGCCCTCTTTGGGGTGGCGTATTGCGATAATGTCGGCATAACAGCTGACGGTTTTAGCCGTATCCGCCACGCTTTCGCCCTTTGCGGCAGAAGAATTTTGAGCCTCGGAAAAGCCTAAGACATTTCCGCCCAATTCGTACATTGCAGCTTCAAAGCTTAGACGGGTTCTGGTCGAAGGCTCGAAAAAGAGTGTTGCAAGCTTTTTGCCTGCGCATTTGTTTGCATACTTTTGCGGGTTTTCTATAATTTCGTCAGCCTTTGCCAAAAGCTCGTCCAGCTCTTTGGTGTCAAGCTCTAAAATATCTATAAGGCTTCTCATCGTAAAGCTCCTTTCAAGCGGTATTTTCTAAATTTTACACTTTTGCGCCGTTTATTTCAAGGTATTTAAGTATTCGTTCAACATTTTCTTTATTTTCGGGGCTTTCTTTTAGGTACTCCAAAATGTCGTAAACATCAACCACCGAGTAAACGGGGAAGCCGAACTCCTCAGCGACCTCCGCCATGGCTGATTTTTCGGTTTTGCCCTTTTCCTTGCGGTCGACCATTACAAAGGCGGCCGAAACCTTTACACCTTCGAGTGTGGAAAGTAAGGACATGCTCTCTCGAATGGCGGTTCCGGCTGTTATTACGTCCTCAACAATCACGACTTCCTCGCCGGATTTTGGCTTGTAGCCTATAAAAAGGCCACCCTCGCCATGATCCTTTTCCTCTTTGCGGTTAAAAAAGAAGGGAAGGTCAAGCTTACTTTTAGAAAGGGCAACAGCTACCGAAACGGCAATCGGAATACCCTTGTATGCAGGGCCGTAAAGCACGGTTTTTTTGCTGCCGATTTTCTCAAAATATGCTTTGGCGTAAAATTCACCGAGTTTTGAAATCTGTTCACCTGTCTTAATATCACCGGCGTTTATGAAATATGGAATTTTTCTGCCGCTTTTGGCGGTAAAATCGCCGAACTTTAAAACGCCTGCTGACTCTAAAAATTCAATAAATTCCCGTTTGTAGCTCTCCATTGCAAGCTTCCTTTCTAATCTACAAATTCTTCAAGACACTTATTGTATGCCGCAACGGGGTCGACTGCGGCGGTAATGGGTCTTCCCACGACAATATAATCGCTGCCGATTTTTTTTGCCTCGGAAGGGGTCATAATCCTTTTTTGGTCGCCGGCGTCCCCGTCCGCAAAACGAATGCCGGGGGTTACGGTCAAAAAGCCGCTGCCGCAGATTTCATGCACCTTTCCGGCCTCAAGCGGGGAGCATACTACACCGTCCAGCCCCGCTTTGGCGGCGTTTGCGGCGTAGTGCATTACCACTTTATCAATAGGCTCTTTGATTAACAAATCTTTTTCCATACGCTCTTGGTCGGTAGAAGTAAGCTGGGTGACGGCTATCAAGAGCGGGCGTGTTCCGTCGGGTCTTGTAAGCCCCTCCAATGCGGCCTCCATCATGGAAATTGTGCCTGCGGCGTGCAGGTTAGTCATATCCACATCAAGGCGTGACAAAACCGCCATTGATTTTTTTACAGTGTTCGGAATATCGTGCAGCTTTAAATCAAGGAAGATTTTGTGCCCTCTTTCCTTTAATTCACGCACAATTTGCGGGCCTTCCGCGTAAAAAAGCTCCATGCCGATTTTAACAAAGGGCTTTTTTCCCGTAAATTTGCTTAAAAAGCTTAAGGTTTCATCCTTGCTTGCAAAATCGCAGGCAATAATTACGTCCTTTCCCATTAATGCGCACCTCCTATTATGCTCTCAAGGCTTTTAATGCCGTATTTTTCCATGGTTTTTGGCAGATTTTCAATTATTTTCTTGCAGGCAAACGGGTCTACAAGGTTTGCCGCTCCAACCTGTACCGCGGTGGAGCCGGCAAGCATCATTTCAATTACATCTTCGGCACTTGAAATTCCGCCCATACCGATAATCGGTATTTTAACGGCTTCAAAAACCTGATAAACCATTCGCACCGCTATCGGGAAAACTGCGGGGCCAGAAAAACCGCCGACCTTGTTGGCAAGAATCGGTTTTTTGGTTTTTAAATCAATCCTCATGCCAAGTAAAGTATTTATTAGGCTGATACCGTCAGCACCCGCCGCTTCGCAGGCTTTGGCAATTTCGACAATGTCGGTAACATTGGGAGAAAGCTTTATGTAAACAGGTTTGCTGGTTACCTTTCTTACTGCCTTTGTAACGGCTTCGGCGTTTTTTGCATCGGTGCCGAAAGCAAGACCGCCACCGTGAACATTGGGACAGGAAATGTTTATCTCAAACCAGCCGATTTGCGGTTCTTTGTCCAGTCTTTCGCAGGTGTAGGCGTAGTCCTCCACCGCAAAGCCGCTGACATTTGCGATTACAGGTTTTTGGTAGCATTTTTTTAATTTAGGCAGTTCTTGTGAAATAACCTTTTCAACACCCGGGTTTTGAAGGCCTATGGAATTTAACATTCCACAGGGCGTTTCGGCAATTCTGGGAGTGGAGTTTCCAAAACGCGGCTCTTTGGTTGTGCCTTTAAAGGAAATGGAACCGAGAATATTTATATCGTAAATTTCGGCAAATTCGTAACCGAAGCCGAAGGTACCGCTGGCGGGAATAACGGGGTTGGAAAGGGTAATGCCGTTTAGGGTTACAGTGGTGTCTACCATACAATTTCCTCCCTTTTTAGTACCGGCCCGTCCTTGCATATACGCTTGTAGCCGTATTTTGTTTCGCAGGAGCAGCCCATGCAGGCGCCAAAGCCGCAGCCCATACGTTCCTCAAAGCTGAACTGGCCGCTTGTTTTGGCGATTTTTTCAATAGCTATAAACATCGGCTCTGGGCCGCAGGTGTAAAAATATTCGTAATCGGTAGTCTTTAAAACATCGGTAACAAAACCCTTTACGCCGTACGAACCGTCAACCGTGGTTACCGTAACCTCGGCGCCCAAAGCGCGAAATTCGTTTTCGTAAAAAACCTCATCCTTTGTGTTGAACCCTAAAATGACCGACACCTTTTTGCCGGCTGCAAGCAGCTCTTTGCAAAGGCGATAAAGCGGTGGGATCCCCACACCACCGCCGATTAAAACGATGTTGTTATATTCTATCGAAGTGTCAAACCCGTTGCCGAGACCGACCAGAATATCAAGCTCATCGCCGATTTGCATTTTGGACAGAAGTTCGGTACCCGTACCTACGGTTTTGTAGATAATTTTAATGGAGCTTTCATCAAAATTGCAAACCGATATGGGACGGCGCAAAAACAGCCCGTCAATTTTAATATCAATAAACTGTCCGGGCGCATTAAGGGCGCATGTGTCGCCCTTAAGCACCATTTCATAGACGTTTTTTGCGATTTTTTTATTTTTCTCAATTTTATAAATTCCCTGTGTCATTATAAACCTCGCTTATGAGTCTATTGTTGAAACGGTTATTGTCGTTTCTTCCAACACGTCAAGCAGTACCCTGACAGTATCAAGTGAGGTGAAGATTGTAACATTGTTCTCGGTAGCGTATTTTCTGATTAAATAACCGTCGGTAACCGGCTTTGAGGAGTTGATGTCGCGCGTGTTGATAACATAGGCGATATGCCCCTGCCGCAGTGCATCGGGAATTTCATTACTGCCTTCGCCGATTTTCTTTAAAACGTGGGTGCGTATGCCGTTTTTCTTTAAAAATTCAGCAGTGCCGGCGGTTGCCTGAATGTTGAACCCGAGGTTGTAAAAACGCCTGATAAGCGGCAACGCTTCATCCTTATCACTATCGGTAATGGTTACAAAAACTGTGCCGTAGTTTTGCACCTTCATGCCCGAAGCCTGCAAGGCCTTGTAAAGCGCGCGGTTAAGCTTGTTGTCATAACCGATGGCTTCACCGGTCGACTTCATTTCGGGGGAG
>JBMNVM010000072.1:0-7520 GCA_050946805.1 Acutalibacteraceae bacterium
GTACTTTTTTTACACACTTGTCAGCAGAAACGGTAATTTTCATTTTTTTCTCCTTTTTAGCTATTGGATTAATTTAAATTAAGCGCCTGAAAAATATGGCTTAATAATTTATTCCTTAAAATTAAAATCAAGGCCGACGAAAATCAAAGCTTGCTGATAATCGCTCACGCTTTGCGCGGTTATAAGACTTTGGTCTTTGACCCGTTTTTTTATCTTATCCCGCTTAAAAAGTAAAACCGACACCCAGCGAACACACCACATAATCGGCAGCAAAACCGCGCATTTTCTCAAAATCGGATATTTTTTGCACATTTCCCGATATGGCAAAAAAACAATTTGCCGAATTTTTTGCAGTTTGGTCTTCCCGACCGAACCGGTGGATTTGGTTTTCTTTAAGGCATCGGATATCAAATGCGCCTCGTGTGTTCCGTAGACCCCGCTGTTAAAGATTACGCTTGTTAAAAACTCGGTTTTTGGATCATGGGGCTGCCCTTCAAAGCAGGCATTAATGGTGTGGGAAACATTTAGGTAAAAATCGTATAGGCAAAGCGCCGTCAACTCTTTTTTCAAATAATCCTCATCAAGTGATTTGTCTCTTTTATACACCCACAAATCCACTATATGCTTAATTCCGATTCCGGCATCGCGATAGTGCTTTGCGAAATGGGTAAACAGGTAAATGAAATTGTCGTTGTCCGACATTTCACAGCGGCATTTATAGCCCTCTGCCCTTCGCGCCAGCCGCCAACCGTCGCCGAAATAGGCGTAGTAGTCCTTGTTGTAGGACGGTATCAGTCGTTTATGCAGTTCCAGATATAAAGACCGATTGTACCAAACAAACTCATGGTCGCTTTCGATTTTCTCGGTAAACCCGAGGTTTAACATCAAAGGCTTTATTTTATCATACTGCTCTGTTTTAATAAGAATATCCGCATCGCCCATAAGCCGCATATCGTCTTTGGGGTACATCTTTTTTAAAAGCACACCTTTAAGCGGCATATAATCAATACCGTTTTCCTCAAATGCTTTTAAAACCCTGTCAATTTCAAAAGTTTGCTGCGTACTTATTGTAACGCCCTTATAAACATTCGGCAAAAGCTGCTGCATTGAAGAAGAATTCGGGTCAAGACCGCAGTTTACGGCGCCATAATAAAGAATATTTGATATTTGGTGTTTTTTGGCAATGCAAACAGCCTCCTCAAAGGAAAAATCCTTTGGCAGTCTGTACTTTTCACCGGTTATTGCGCTTTTGATTAAAGTGAGAATTCCCTCTTGCGTAGCGGTAATCATTGCAAAACCTCAATTTATACGTTTTCGCTGAATGTGTCGGGACGATTGGGGTCAAACGGCTCGTTCGCCCACATTAATGTTACAAGATTTTCAGTATTTGAAAGATTTATTATGTTATGGGTGTACCCAGGCAGCATATGTACCGCCTGCAGCTTTTCGCCCGACACCTCAAATTCAATTATTTCATCGCTGCCTATTTTGCGCTCCCTTATCAGAGCATGGCCGGACACCACAATGAAAAACTCCCATTTTGAGTTATGCCAATGCTGACCTTTAGTGATCCCCGGTTTTGATATGTTTACGCTGAACTGGCCGCAATTGACGGTTTTTAAAATTTCCGTAAAGCTGCCCCTGTCATCAATATTCATCTTAAGCGGGAAGGCTATTTTTTCTTTGGGCAAATAGGAAAGATACATGGAATATAACTTTTTTTCAAAGCTGCCGCTTGGAATTTCGGGCATAACAAGTGTTCTTGGCTGGTCGCGGAATTTATGTAAACACTCGACAATATATCCAAGGGTTGCCTTATGGGTTACGGGCGCGGCGCAATACCTTCCGTTTTCGCAAAATATCGTGTTGACCCCCTCAAACTCGCAGCGATGCTCCTTGTTTTCAAGCGCGTCAAACATCTCTTCTACGAGGTCGTCAATAAAAAGCAACTCAAGTTCAACACTCGGGTCATTAACGGTAATCGGCAAATCATTTGCGATATTGTGGCAAAAGGTTCCCACTGCGCTGTTGTAGTTTGGCTTTATCCATTTGCCGACAATATTGGGAAAGCGGTATACCAAAACCTTTGCGTTTGTTTCTTTGGCGTAGTTAAAAAAAATCTCTTCCCCGTCCCGCTTGCTTCTGCCGTACTCGCTGTCCCCAAATCGACCCGAAAGGGATGCCTGCATGGAGGAAGCAAGCATTACGGTTGCTTTGTTTCGGTGCTTTTTAAGGGTCTCAAGCAAGGTGGAGGCAAAGCCGAAATTACCCTCGCGAAATTCTTTTAGGTCTTTCGGACGGTTCACACCCGCAAGATTAAAGACGAAATCGGCTTTTTTGCAGTATTCGTCCAGTTCTTCAAATGTGGAGTCAATGTCATATTCAAAAATATTCTCGATAACAATACCCGGGCGTGTCCGATTTTTTCCGTCGCGAATGTTTTTCAGGTTTTCGCAAAGATTTCTGCCCACAAATCCTTTAGCGCCTGTAACCAATATATTCATACATCTTTTCTCCAAACCATTTTATTTACAACACCGACATATGATTGTATGATTTTTACAACCTTTGTAGAAACATTTTCTTCTATATAATCGGGTACGGGGATACCATAGTCACCATTGCGGTTCATTTCCACCGCTGTGTCGACAGACTGGAGAAGACCCTTCTCGTCAATGCCTGAAAGTATAAAGCAGGCTTTGTCAAGAGCCTCCGGACGTTCTGTAGAGGTTCTGATACAAACCGCCGGGAAGGGTTGACCTATTGACGTAAAGAATGAGCTTTCCTCCGGCAGTGTTCCGCTGTCTGACACAACACAGAAAGCATTTACTTGCAGGCAGTTGTAATCGTGAAAACCAAGTGGTTCATGTTGTATAACCCGCCTGTCAAGCTTAAATCCGGAAGACAAAAGCCGATTGCGCGAACGCGGATGGCAAGAATAAAGTATGGGCATATCATACTTTTCAGCCATCTTATTTATGGCACTAAAAAGGGATAAAAAGTTTTTCTCGGTATCTATATTCTCCTCTCGGTGGGCTGAAAGAAGAATGTATTTGCCCTTTTCAAGCCCAAGCCTTGCGTGAATGTCCGAAGCCATTATTTCATCCAGATTGTTGCGCAAAACCTCGGCCATGGGAGAACCGGTAACATAGGTGCGCTCCCGAGGCAGACCACATTCGGCAAGGTAGCGGCGCGCGTGCTCCGAATATGCCAAATTGACATCCGAAATAATGTCTACAATCCTGCGGTTGGTCTCCTCCGGCAGGCACTCATCCTTGCAGCGGTTGCCCGCCTCCATGTGGAAAATCGGAATATGAAGCCGTTTTGCCCCAATTACCGAAAGGCAGGAATTGGTGTCCCCCAAGACAAGTACCGCGTCTGGCTTAATCTTTGCCATCAGCTTGTAGGATTTTGCAATAATATTGCCGCAGGTCTCCCCCAAATCCTCGCCGACAGCGTCAAGGTAAACCTCCGGCTCGGCAATCTTCAAATCCTTAAAGAAAATTCCGTTAAGGGTGTAGTCGTAATTCTGCCCGGTATGTGCCAAAATTACATCAAAATATTTTCTTGTTTTATTAATAACTGCCGAAAGACGAATAATTTCGGGACGGGTGCCTACGATTATTAACAGCTTTATTTTGCCGTTTTCCTTCCATTTTACATTTTCAAACATTTTCACTTCCAACCTTTGCAAGTTCTTCTTGGATATATGCAAGTTTTAATAGCTTTTCCTTGACCTGCTCCACATTTAAAAGGGTGGTGTTGTTGGAATTAAATTCTGAAAGTACGTTGCGCCTTTCGTCGCCGTCTTTAAAATATTTGTCGTAATTAAGCCCTCTGTTATCGGCCGGCACACGGTAGAAATTACCCATGTCAATCGCCTTTGCGCATTCCTCGTTAGTAAGCAGGGTTTCATACATCTTTTCGCCGTGGCGAATACCGATAATCTTTATTTTGCTCTTATCGGCGCCGAAAAGCTCACAAACCGCTTCGGCCTGTGTCTGAATGGTGCAGGCAGGCGCCTTTTGGATGAGCAAATCGCCGTTTTCGCCATGCTCGAAAGCAAAGAGCACAAGGTCAACCGCTTCCTCAAGGCTCATGATAAAGCGGGTCATGGTGGGTTCTGTTATCGTGATGTGATTTCCGCTTTTTATTTGCTCTATCCAAAGCGGTATTACCGAACCACGCGAACACATAACATTACCGTAGCGGGTGCAGCAAATCTTTGTCTGCCCCGAATTTCTGGATTTTGCAACAGCCACCTTTTCCTCAATGGCTTTTGTAATACCCATGGCGTTAATCGGATAGGCCGCCTTATCGGTTGAAAGGCAGATAACCGACTTTACCCCCGCCTCAATAGCGGCGGTCAGGACATTGTCTGTGCCGATAACATTGGTTTTTACGGCCTCCATCGGGAAAAACTCGCAGGATGGAACCTGTTTTAGCGCCGCGGCGTGGAAGATGTAGTCAACACCGTACATTGCCGCCCGGCAGGATTCCAAGGAGCGCACATCACCGATATAGAACTTGATTTTATCGGCAAATTCCGGCATTTTCGCCTGAAACTCATGGCGCATATCGTCCTGCTTTTTCTCATCCCTTGAGAAAATGCGTATTTCCCCTATATCGGTCTTTAAAAACCGGTTCAATACCGCGTTCCCGAAAGAGCCTGTCCCACCGGTGATTAATAACGTTTTATTCTTAAATAAGCTCATTTTATATCCTCCGATTTTTTTCACTGAATTAAACCTCTTTGTCAAAACATACGTTTTGGCAAATTCATAGCGTAGATTAGCCATTTTTGACATATGTAGTATTTTATATAAAAAAATGTGCTATAACCCTTTCAAAAAAAACCATTTTTCAAATTCCATCAGGCTTTGTTGCCTATAATAAATTTCATTGTTTTTGACAGCAGTTTTCGAATTTTACGCTTGAATTTAACAATAAATTTTACCCGGCAGTATTTATTAAGTGCCTTATTTAGCCCCTGTTCTTTAAATACCTTGAAAAAATCATCTCTACACTTCGGCAGATCCGCAGATTTTGTGGCAGCGGAATTAAATTGTACCGCCTGCATACAATCAACGTGTCGGAAAACAAGTTTTGATTGAATTTGTTCAAACAGCGCTTTACCCTTATCTGAGTTTAGAAGAACCAAAGAAGTTCCTTTATCATCAAACATCTCCGGTATTAAATCCCAAATACCCCAAAAATCAGCTAAAGTAATATCGCTGTGTTTCGGGATAGATTTGAAGGAGCAATCATAACAGGAAGGCCTCAAATATATATTATCAAGAAAACCGCGCATGTACATATCTTCACTGACGGTCTTTATATACTCTGTCCCATTGGTGAATTCAAACCGCATATCAAAATATTTCCAACCGTGCTTCTTGTGACGAAATGACACATTACGCGTTTTTGACTTGGCCTTTTTTTCACGCAATTTTACATATTCTGCCCATATATGCGGGGACGGCACACCATGACAAACAACATCCTGCGTAATAAGGTTATCATAATCCTGTCCAAGATAAGCGTAAAGCCCTGCGATCTGACAAGGAGTTCCCGTAAACAGCACCATACGTCCCGCATCCAAATATTCTTTTGCCTGCCCATACGCAGAATCAATGCTGCTTTGCACATATTTGGAACCACGCAACCTCTCCAATTTGTCAACACTTTCCACCGCAATATGCGAAACGGTTTGGAAATCATCTGAAAAAGCAGCGCCGAAAACAACTCCGTCTTTATTTATAACATGGAAAGCCAATAATGTAAATACTCCGCCTGAAGAACTTTCAAGCCGCAGCGGTTCATCATTAATTATTGCCGCATACGCCGTCGGCATTTCAAAACGATCAATTTTCAATTGAGGATTTATTATCGGACATACCTTTTCACACAATCCGCAATTAATACATTTTTCTGTGTCCGTTTTAGGATATTGAAATCCCTCATCACAAAAATGCATATGTATGCACTCTTCCGGACAGACACCCGCGCAGCAGGTACAGCCGCAACAGCGGCTTTTTTCCGAAATATTTATCATTTGCCTTCCCACTTTCACGAATTTCGGCTGACAATACTTATCAATTGTCAAAATCCAAGCTTTAAGTAAAAAATATATTAAAACTTTATAATCAGTTATTTTCTGCCTTTGATAAATTATCAAGCAAAAATTTGACAGATGCCTCCTTAATCCTGTCAAACCTTTCCAATTTACGGGAATAATCGATCGGCGGTAAGGACTCTATATATGAAACCGTCAGCTTTTTTTCGATATCGCAAAACCGCTCTTGAGTTTCAAGTAGCCAGGTTAAACTGTAAATTCTTGAACTCATGGAGGTGGCAGCGGCACGTTCAAAAACCACATATTCTCTTTGATATATTCCGGAAAATATGGTTGCATGAAAGCTGTCGGTAAATACGCAGTCAGCGTATTTAATTAAGGAAATAAAGTCCGCAGGTGATATTTTGAAAAGCTGTTCATCGCCAAATTTTTTATCACACTTCCTGAAAGTCCCTGTCAAATAAGGTAGTGTCACTACCTTGAGGTTATGTCTTTTGGCATATTCTTTTGCTAAATTTCGCGCTGCAATATCGTTTCCGAGAAAATAGCAGAAAAGATAAGGCTGGCTTACAATACGCGGAGTGGCAAGCCGATCCCAGTCCTCCCTGTTTAACAACAATGTCGGGTCAAGGGTCAACTCAATGGGGAGCTTAGTTATTGGTTTTAAAATATTAATTGCACTTTGTTCCCTCACTGAAATGGCGGTGTAATCCGCCAGACTTTCTTTGAAAATTGCAAGCTGTTCCTCGGTCAGGTAATCTTTTGCAATGCTGGCGGCATAGGAAAGTTTTATTTTTGAAGACGGCACAAAATCCAAACGGTATGCCCGACAGTATGCACTCGGATGCCAAACCTGGTCACTTCCCGTGATATAGGCATCATAAATATCAGCGGCCTTTTCCAAAGAGGGTTCGTTATAAACAATCGGACTATGCGGGATGACGTTTTGATTAAAGGAGAGAATGCTTGTTTCGCGTATCCTTAAGGCTTTAGTAATTTTAGGATGTAGTATCTTTTTCTTCGCATTTATTGCCGAAACATAAATCCGAAATAAATTACCTTTTATATTTCTTGGGTTTATACTTTTAATTGAAGACTTGTCAAAAGCAATTTGCTCCGCATCATAGCCATGATTGTTAAGGAACATGCACAAGGCATATGCCTGCAGATTTCCGCCGTAATTTAGGCTATTATAATAGTGAGTTATGATACCGACTTTCATTGCTTCCCCCTTTGCTAACTACCCGAAAACATCTCATCCGTTTAACAGCTTGTCCCAGAAATTCAAATGCCGAATATGCCTGCCTGCACATAAACAACATGTTTTTTAAAAGAAAACATTATCGCAACCAACTTATTATTTGGTCTTCAAAATTTAATATCAAGCTTTTATTTTCCTGATTTTTAGTTTTTTTAAAATAGAATTTATTATTTTAGCTTCATT
>JBMNVM010000073.1:0-7499 GCA_050946805.1 Acutalibacteraceae bacterium
CCATTGAATATAAGGGCTGTACCAACCAATACTATCGCTTTTTATACCAAATCCTCCGGTTCCCGCCGTGCCGAAACTATGAAGCAAGCTTTCATACAGCGACATTCCGCCAAAGCACAAAAATACAACCTCCAAAAACGTTAAAGCAATATAAATCAGATAAAGTATCTTTGCGGTAGCGCTGATTTTGGGGACAAGCTTTCCTACAACCGGTCCCGGAACCTCTGCGCGAAGTATATGAATCGAACGCCCCGTAGAAGACGGCAATATAGCCATGAAAAGAACTATTACACCCATGCCGCCCATCCAGTGGGTAAAGCTTCGCCAAAAAAGAATTCCTTTTGAGGATATTTGCTCAACATTCGGTAAAACGGAGGCTCCCGTAGTGGTAAAACCGCTGACGGTTTCGAAAAATGCGTCAATATAGCTTGGTATTTCGCCGCTGATAACAAAGGGAAGCGCGCCAAGAGCCGATATTACTATCCACGCAAGCGCAACAATCGCAAAGCCTTCTTTGGCAAAGAATATTTTATCGGTAGTTTTATTAAAAAGCGTAAGTGTAAATCCCAAAATAACAGCTATAATGATTGTAATAACAAACGCCCAAACGGCAGTTTCACGGTAAATCAGACTGCAAACAGCGGGAAACAGCAAAAGCGCCGCTTCAAGCTGAATGATTTTGCCAAGCATATAAAAAACCATCTTACGATTCATACCGTCTTACCCCTATTTGAGAATATCCGAAAGCTTATTAAGCCGCTGATTTGCCGCCAAAACAATTACCTTATCGTTTGCGTGCAGCTCGTCATCGCCCGAGGGAATAATTATTTTTCTGTCCCTGATTATTCCCGCTATCAGAATATTGGATTTTAAATTCAAATCCTTAAAAGGACAATTTATTAGCTCCGATTCGGCTTTTACTATAAATTCCAGCGCCTCGACCTTGTCGTCCATCAGCTTGTAAAGGGTTTCGACACTGCTGTCTGCGGAGTTTTGAAGCGCCCGAACATATCGTATGATGATGTCCGAAGTAAGTTTCCTTGGAGATACCACGCTGTTAATTCCCCAATGCTGCGCTAAAGGTATCATTATATCGCGGTTGACCTTTGCTATGACTATCGGAACATTCTCGGACATGGCAAGAGAGGACAACAGTATGTTTTCCTCATCCATTCCGGTAAGTCCGACAAAAGCATCAACCGAGTGCAGACCTTCCTCATACAATAACTCCTTGTCCGCCCCGTCACCGTTGATTACGGTGGCTTTGGGAAGAAGCTCGGCAAACTGTTTGCAGGCTTCCCTGTTTTTTTCTATTATTGTAACCTTTGAGCCGGTGGACAGCAGTCTTTTTGAAAGATAGTACGCGATTATGCCGCCGCCCAAAATCATAACATTCTTGGCTTTTGGCTGTTGTATACCCATTTCCTTTAGCAGCTTTACGATTTCAGAGGGTTCGGCGGTAAGCCCTATGCGGTCGCCGCTTTTTAAAACAAAATTACCGTCGGGTATATAAACCTCGCTCCCTCTTTGAACGGCACAAATAAGGAATTTTGCCTTGAATTTTGAACGAAGATCACTTAATTTCACCCCGTCCAAAACCGAATTTGGTTTTAGAATGTATTCTATCATCTCAAAATTTCTGACCGAGAAGGTCTCGATTTTTGAGGCAGACGGCATTTTTAAAATATTATAAAGCTCATGTGCCGTAAAAAGCTCGGGATTTATGGTCATGGACAAATCAAGGTACTGCTTTAATAAATTTAAGCTGCTGTCATTGTATTCGGGATTGCGTATTCGCGCAATTGTGTACTTTGTGCCCATTTTTTTAGCAAGAAAGCAGCAAAGCATATTAAGCTCGTCCGAACCGGCGCCCGCGATTATAAGCTCGGCGGTATCGGCTCCGGCCTCTTTTAAAATATCCGAATCCACGCAGTTTCCGCAAACACCCATTACATCGTATATATTTGTTATCTCCGCTACAACGTTCGGATCTCTGTCAATAACAACAAGGTCATGTCCTTCCGATACAAGGCTGGAAATTAAGGTTGTTCCTATTTTACCCGAACCGGCAATTATGATTTTCATAACAAATCTCCTCAAAAATGAAATACGGCTAACCCGCTAATACAGTTTAGCATTATTTTCAAGATATCTCAATATTAATTTGTACGAATTCTTAATGCCTTCATATTATTTTTACAAGTCGAAAGTCCACGAAAGCAGATTTGCCTTCGTGGACTGTATTTTCTTTAAATTAAAGCTGATTTTAAAATTTTGTTATTTGCTGCTTACCACGGAAGAGGTAACTTCGGTATCCGGCAGTTCATCTAAAGCAATCTTGATTTCCCTTATTGCCGCATCAACCGTTTCCATATCGGGACGCATGACATAGAGCCTCTGCCGCGGATAGGTGTAGGTGTAGTTGCTCTCCCCCACGCCGTCAACCGAGATGGTTTTGAAATCCCATGTCGGAGTTTTGTCAAGCTGGTAATTTACAAGGCTTGAAATTTCATCATATGAGAAATTGGTTTTTGTGTTGCTGGTAACGGCATTAAGAATGCTTTTTATTTTGGAGGGTTTAAGCATTGCAGGGGATATTGCCTTTTCGACGATCGCCTTTATAACCATCTGCTGGTGTATTCCCCTTTGACGGTCGCCTGTAATAAAGCTATCACGCTCCCGCGCGAATGCCAAAGCCGAATCGCCGTTTAATTCATTCGGGCCCTTGACAAATCTGTAAACCTTTTCGGTGTAGGAGTGTCTGCTGCTGAAATTGTATTCCGAATATACGGTAATACCGCCCACTGCGTTTACAATATCGTAAACCGATTTGAAATTAACCTTGGCATAATAATTGAACTCTATTCCGAAAAGGGTTTCAAGTGTTTCCATGGAGCATTCAATTCCGTACTTGCCTGCATGGGTCAATTTATCCATCTTATTTTTCTCGCCCCATAGCGGCACATAGTAATCCCTCGGTATGGATACCATTAAAACCTTTGCCTTTTGGGGGTTGACGACTATTATCATATTAACGTCCGAAAGGCCTTTTTCGGCGATTTCTCCGGAATTTCTGGTATCAAGTCCGGAAAGGTAGACTATAAAAGGTTTTTTGGTTACTTTAACCTTTTGGGGATCCACTCCGGATTTATCAAAATCAAAATCGTTTAAAGAGCCGTGAATGGCACCAATCATTGACATTCCGAAAATAGAGGCGGAAAATATTAAAATGCTTAAAACAAAGCTTACAGTTCTTTTTAATGTGAATTTTCTTCTGCCGCTTAATAGCCATACATGCACTCCCGAAGAAATGCCGAGTAATAAAACCAAAGCGAAAATATATTTTATCGGGATAAGTTCGGTTACGGTAACATAGACTATAAGCGCGATCAACATCAAAAGCTCAAAAACGAAAAGCAGTTTCATCAAAACGTCATAAATCTTGTGGGATATCGGTGTTCTTGAAATTATGACGTCTGATTTAGAGACGTGGCGCCTGCTGCTTGACGAAATAATTCGCGAATCGCTCCTTGAGTTTTCCGTGTATTTCAAACAAATTACTTCCTTTACTGTGAGTATCTTAGTTCGGGTCTCTCTTATAGGTCGGCACTATTTCAGCAACTATATCCTTAATATTTGGCGCTTCCGCCCTGTAAGCCTCTTCAAGCCGTTTAAGCTGCTGTTTAAACTTTTCGTCATCCATTTCAATAGGCTTACCGATATGAATAAGCTTGTTTTCGGTACTCTCAAGACCCTCTTCGTCCATAAGCAGTTCTTCGTAAAGCTTTTCGCCCGGGCGCAAACCGGTGTATTCTATCTTAATGTCAACATCCGGTTCGTAGCCCATAAGGCGTATCAGCTTACGCGCCATATCGTCGATTTTTACAGGTTGTCCCATATCAAGCACGTAAATTTCCCCGCCGCGAGCGTAATATCCGGCCTGGAGCACAAGGGATACCGCCTCCGGAATGGTCATGAAAAACCTTGTAATCTCCGGATGGGTAACTGTAACCGGGCCGCCGTCGGCAATCTGCTTTTTGAAAAGCGGGATGACGCTTCCGTTGCTTCCAAGCACGTTTCCAAAGCGCACTGCGACAAATTCCGTGGTTTTGGACTCGCGGTTCATCATTTGAACAATCATTTCGCAAATGCGTTTTGAAGCGCCCATGATGTTTGTGGGGTTGACCGCCTTGTCGGTCGATATTAAAACGAATTTCTTAACCCCGTATTTGCTTGACATGGTAGCCATTTTCAAGGTTCCGAAAACGTTGTTTTTAATAGCTTCGTTGGGACTTTCCTCCATAAGGGGGACGTGCTTATGAGCCGCAGCGTGGAATACTATTTCCGGTCTGTACTGCGACATAATACTCTCGATTCGTGAAGTGTTTCTGACAGAGCCTATCAAGACCACCAAATCAAGATAGGGATACTTTCTTTTAAGCTCCATCTGTATATCATAAGCGTTGTTTTCATAAATATCGAAAATAATAAGCTGTTTGGGGGAGCTCATGGCAATCTGGCGGCAAAGCTCGCTGCCGATTGAGCCGCCACCGCCGGTTACCATTATTACTTTTCCCGAAATGTAGTTGTAAATTTCGTCAAGATTTACCTGCACGGGATCGCGGCCTAAAAGGTCGTGAAGTTCAACCGTTCTGCGCTTTCCCACAGCGATTTGACCGCTGACCATTTGATAAAGCCCCGGTATTAATTCAACCTTACACTTTGTCTGGCTGCAGATCTCAAGAATTTCTTTTCTAAGCTTTGCATCACCGCTTGGAATGGCGTATATAATTTTGTCAATCCTGTATTTCTCTGCCATGCGGACTATATCGTGCCTGTTGCCGACAACCGGCACGCCCTCTAAAAGGCAGCCTTTTTTGGACGGATTATCGTCTATAAGGGCAACCACCCGCATCTGCAGCTTGTCCGATTCGGAAAGTTCCTTTACAAGCATACGTCCGGCAACACCCGCACCGATTATCATTACCCGCTCGGTAACTTCGGAGAGTATGTTTTTATTCATAAAGCTGGTAAGACCGCTTAAGATTCTGCGGCCAAAATGAATACCGGTTGTACATATAAAGCTGAAAATTATGCCTAAAACGTAGTAGGACAGCGGCATATCTACCCTGCCCGACATCATAACGGCAGCCATAACTATTCCAAGAATGATGTACGCCACCATTATTCTAAAAAGAATATCTACGCCGGCAAATGTTAAGATGTTGTTGTAAAGCTTAAGTACCGCAAAAACGACAAGGCAGAAAATTATCCAATACCAGATTGTCCTGAAATAAGTATCAATATTTTCTGTGGGAACCTCGCTGAATTTGAAGTCATGCTTTAACCATAAGGCCCCTAAAAACGAGGCTGCTATCGACAACGCGTCAAGCACCATCAGAACAACAATTATTCGAAAGCGCTTAAAATATGATTTCGGATACGGTTTCATATTATCACCTGATTTACCCTTCATTTTTCCGCTTGGCCGTGTATTCCTTCCCGAAAACGGCAAAGAGGGTCATGAACATCACCTTAATATCTTCAAAAAAACTGAACTCCTCCAAAGATTTAAGGTTGTAATACATTTTATCCGGCAGTATGGTTTCTATATAGGTTTTGTCTATATCTTCCGCACTGTCTAAAAGCTTTCCTTCGTCCTTGTAAAAAATGCTGGCCTTAGAGGTAATTCCTGCCGGCAAAAGCAAGGTCGCCATCATTTCCGGGGTATAGGTTTTTACATATTTCGGCACTTCCGGTCTTACACCAACAAAGGTCATTTTACCTCTTAAAACATCTATTAATTGGCTTATTTCGTCCAGTCGGTATTTGCGAATTGCCTTGCCGACCTTGGTTACCCTGCTGTCGTTTCCGCCTGTAACCTGTGTTCCTATTTTATCGGCATTTTGTACCATTGTGCGGAACTTAAAAATGCGAAAGGGCTTGCCGTAGGTCGTAATTCTTACCTGACGATAAAAAACCGGACCCTTGGAATCCAGTTTTATAGCTACCGCAAGCACCACAAAAACAGGGCTTAAAATAACAAGCAATATTAAAGACAGCACAATGTCGAATATTCTTTTAAATACAAGGCTTATAGGTTTGCGCTTTAAAATATCGTAATATTTTTTTACTTGGGCGCATTTAAATTCATCAGGCAGATCTTCCCATTTTTTTAAGAGCATTCTAAAACCCACCAATATTTAATTCAGGAATTTTTATAATCCCTTACAACTTCCGAAAAATTATCAATAACATAATCTACCTCTTCATCGGTAAGGCAGGTATGCAAAGGCAACGTAATTTCATTTTTAAACTGATTGTAGGCATTCGGGAAATCCTTAATGTCAAAGCCCATTTTTTTGTATGCCGTGTGCATGGGAAGGGGTTTATAGTGCACGTTGCAGGCAATTCCCCTTTCGGCCATTTTTTTGATTGCTTCGTTCCTCTGCTCAAGTGTTATTCCGGGTATGCGGGTAATATACAAATGCCCAGAAGATTCGTAAATATCATTGTAATGGTCAAGGGTTTTAACCCCTAATGGCCTGAAAGCCGCGTCATATTTCTCAATAATGTTTCTGCGGCGTTCTAACATTCCTTTATACCTTGTAAGCTGAGCCAGCCCTAAAGCGGCGGCGATATCGGTCATGTTGCATTTATACCATGGTGCTTCAATATCATATTCCCAAGAGCCGAGTTCGGTTTTGGCAAGTGCATCCTTCGATTGGCCGTGAAGGCTTAATATTTGAAGGGTGTGATAAAGCTTGTCATTGTCAATGCCCGGCTTGGTCATCCATGTCAAAGCGCCACCTTCGGCCGTTGTGAAATTTTTTACGGCGTGGAAGGAAAAACATGAAAAATCCGCAATACTTCCAACCGGTCTGCCTTTGTATATGGCACCCAACGAATGAGCCGTATCAGCTATTACAATTACTCTGCCAATCGCGCGTTGGAGCTCGGAAGTAGGCCTAAAAAGGTTTCTTTTGGAATTGACTATTTCAAAAATTCTGTCGTAATCGCAGGGAACACCCGCGTAATCAACAGGGATTACCGCCTTGGTTTTTTCGGTGATCGCTGCCTCAAGGGCATCGTAGTCCATTTCAAAGCTGTCGGGCTTCGTATCTATCAATATAGGCTTTGCGCCGACATGACAGACAACAGAAGCCGATGCGGTATAGGTATATGCAGTGGTGATAACCTCGTCCCCTTCTCCGATGCCTAAAATCCGCAGGGCCATTTCGGCGCAGGCAGTTTGGGAATTAAGGCATACGGCAACATCCGCGCCTACAAATTCCGCGATTTCCTTCTCGAGCTTCTTGGTCTTAGGACCGGTCGTTATCCATCCCGAACGCAAAGTGTCTACAACTTCATTAATCTCCAATTCTGAAATATCGGGAGGAGAAAACTGAACTTTCATTTTGTCACCTCATGCTTTTGAAAGCCGTTTTAAAAATTTTTGCGATTTTAAGCAACGGCCTTCAAAATTGATTGGAGCGCAT
>JBMNVM010000074.1:0-7473 GCA_050946805.1 Acutalibacteraceae bacterium
ACTATATTTGATACAAAAATCTCTTAACTATTCTTGAATTTTTGGGCGTTTTTTATTGGATATTCTTAAAAGATTTTCCGAAAATTTATAAAAAATGTTATTATTAAATAAATTTTGTAAAATTTTGAAATTAAAATTTTGAAATAAAATTTTGCTTTGATGTAAGCGGAACTTCAAATATTTCACATTTTGGCTTGTAAATACCATTTAATCGCCTGTTACAAAACGTTGCATTTTTGTAAGATTTTTGTTATAATGTAGTGAAAACTATTATAAGGGTTAATAGGCCTTTAATTTCCCTTATAAAGTTTTACTGTTTGCAAGGTGGTGTGGCGGAGTGAGAAGCTTTAAAAAAATTTTAAAATTTATTGAAGAAAAGCGTACAAGCATCATCCGCCGTATCGGGACAGAAGAGCACAAGCAAAACTCGGTAATCTTCGGGCGCTTTTGCATGTGTGTGTTAAGCCTTATGCTTATAGTAATGGGCTCCTTGTCTTACGGCTGGTTTATTCAAAGCCGGGAAGTTTTTACCGAACCCATGCAGGTCGAGGTAAAAGCGCCCGATGATGTTGTGGTAACCACCACCGTTCACGCCTGCGTAGGAATTGATGAAAACGGAGTCAAGTATTTCAGCAAGGAGGAAGCTACAAGCTACGACCTTAAAAAATATATGCTGTTAAAGGAAAATGACCGCCAACTGCTTTTGCACATTCAGTTCGAAGAACCGGAAGCGATCGGTAATATTTCCCTTACTGCATATACGGATACTGACTATTTTTTGGGCGACGGTGAACATCCGCTGCTTACCACCACCGACGGCAGGGGAGAAGAATACGATAATGTCATTTCAAGCATTATCGCCTTTTATGTCGTAAGTCCCGAGGATGCGGTTTATAATTCGGACGAGGCTTATAAGGTTGGAACTACAGGCACAGCATACAGTTTTATAAACAAAAACGATTATTCAATAACAAATCTTCTTACCCTTTTGGAGAATCACCCCCCGCAGGACATTTATGTAATGCTTGATTATGATTCCGATTTGGTACTAAAGCTGTTTTCGGAGAATTTCGCAAATGTTTCTTTTACAAGGCCGGACGGCAGCTTCTTTGATGAAGTCTTTTACGTCTGGGACATAGAGCTTCGAGTTACAGAGGATTAAATCAATATAAAATTTTAGGAAAGGAGGCTCGGTTTTATGGCACGCATCAGAAAAAATATCGCTTTATTATTAGTATCAGCTTTATTAATAGGAGTACTTCAATTCTCGTTTTCATGGTTTATAAGACCAATTAATTTTAATGTGCCGAACGATATTGGCGCGTCAACCGAAGTCTCCTATTTTGAAAGTGGCAACGGTTCGGCCGAAAAGCCTTATGTGATTTCAGACCGTGTTCACGTTTATAATCTGGCATGGCTTCAGTACCTCGGATACTTCAATCTTGGCGAAAGCATAAATAACGGACGTGCGCAAAGCTACTTTGTCTTGAAAAACGATATTGATATGCAGGGTCTTGCCATACCGCCCATCGGGACCGAGGAATTTCCCTTTTTGGGTAATTTCAACGGTCAAGGCTATACCATTTCAAACTGCATTACCGCCAACAGTAATGAATTGCTTGAAATAAGACCCTCGCTTGCCAAATTCAACGTTAATGACCTTGTCAGCGCATATGCGGACGACAATGACGAGGTTGCGACCGTTATCGGCTTTTTTGGCGTGATTGGGGATTATAACGGTGCGGCAAATCAGCTTTTGTCCAAGGTGAATGAGGGTACATTAGGTGAATTCGACATTGACGAGGTTACCGCAAAGAATTTTTATTTAAATAATTTATCGGTAAACACCGCTGCTGGCAACACCACCGTCGGCGTCGCAGCAGGCTATGTAGATGCGGTGCTTGAAGGCATTGGCGTATGCAATTCCAGAATAGTATTGCCCAGTGCCGGCGCAACCCCGCTTACAGAGAATATGTCCGACTTCACCCTTGTGGGCTACTGCACCGATAAGGCAAAGACCACCCTTAAGGTATCCACCGTAACCCTTACGGTTCCCAAAACCTCTACCGAAGAATGGGTTTATGAGGGCAGCGACGGTGTTGAAAGCGGTTGGGGCGGAAGCTTGGATATGTATTCGCTGTATAGTAGACTCCAAAGCATACGCGGCAGCTACGCTACGACCGACAATAATTATGTATATGACCGTTATGTTGAAGTGGGGGTAGACGGTACAACAAATATTCTTTCGGAAAGCACCCATGCATTTAATACTTACAGAGATCCCGACATAGGTTCTTTTGTGTTTGCTACAACCAGTGATAACAGCTTCACTTATCTGCACGG
Organism: Acutalibacteraceae bacterium; assembly: GCA_050946805.1. Lineage (GTDB taxonomy): Bacteria > Bacillota > Clostridia > Oscillospirales > Acutalibacteraceae > UBA737. The sequence continues at coordinate 2,344 of JBMNVM010000074.1, forward strand.
CGGAACAACCATTTTCGAAACCAAATACTCCTACGGCAATAACGCTACGGCTTATTTCATAACCGACGGTAACGGCAGATATTTAACCGTTGATGGTACCGACATTACTTCAACAACCAACTCTTCAAGCGCCGCCAAATGGTTCTTCTCCAACGGGCAAAACGGCGGGTATATTTCCACCGTTACGGCCGGATTTCAATATTATCTTATCAACATTAACGGAAGTCTTTATTTAAGCAGAACGGCCGACACGGTATGGAGGGTTTCAAACGGAGCGATAAGCAGTGCAGGTTATTACCTGAACTATAACAACGGCTGGCGGCTTTCTGCCGCGTCTTATGCCTATATTTCCAACGGAAACGGGAATTTTCTAATCCTTAATTCCAACGGAACGCTTGGAAACACTACAAATATCGCTTTGGCAACCGTTTGGACATTTCAGGATGCTGCGGGGACCGGAAGAATTTCAGCGCAGATAGGCAGCACAACTTATTATTTGCGTTATAGTAGCGGACTTGCGACTACCTCAAACCAAAACCAGGCCACTTCATGGACAAATTTGAACGGTAATTTCCACTATAACGGAAATTTCATAAGGTTCTACAATAACAACTGGACAACCGGAACCATAAACAGCTATTATATTTCTGACGGCAAGGGCAACTATTTGTCCCTTAGCGGTACCACCCTTTTTAATGCTACGGCAAAGGGAAAAGCTACTGCGTGGACCTTTTCAAACGGCATTTCGGGCGGTAATATTACAAGTGGGGGCAGGATTCTTCGCTACAGCAGCGGGTTGACTACCAGTACATACGGCTCTACCAACTGGTCCGTAGAGAACAGTACTTATATACGTTATAACAACTACTATATTAAATTCAACAACGGTAATTGGAGCGCAAGCTCGGATAGCAACGCCAACGCCGTGCTCTTTGTTTTTCCGGCTAATGATTATACCGCTTTAATTTCTCAAGGCGATGCACTCAGCTTATCTCAAACCGCTGCTCCAACGGTGGTTGAGTCAAGCAGAACTTATATTGACAGCAGCGGCCCTAATGTAACCTATTTCCCGCTGCAGGTTTCGGACAGCGATTATAAAGTTATGCCCAAAAATACCGGCTATATTATGAGCGGCTCTAAAGACAGAACCACCACCTCATCAAGCGGTTATCCGGATAAATCGGGCGATATTCGTGTTTCAAGGTATTCAAGAAGCGGAAATATGGGTACATCATACATTACAAGCGCCGGAAAGATAAATAATATACTCACGGTTAATGACAGCGGAGCGAGGGTTAACATAGCGGGCTCTACCGCCTATGAAAAACTTGATAAAGCCAAAGCGAATTTTGAAGCCGTGCTTACCCAAAATCCAAGCAATCTGTACGGTTTGCATTTTATGAACGCCTATGTAAGTATGGACAACATAATTACGGTGCCAAAGGCGGTCATTAATAATACAACCTATACGAATTACCAGATGCCGACCGATTGTATTGACTTCAGATTAAAGGAAAAGGGTTATATTAACTTCTTTGCCGGCACCTATTTCCCAAGTAACAACAGCTTTTTCACGCTGTACGATATTTTCCGCGACGAAAATAATATTATTACCGATATCAAGAGAATTACCGAGATTTATGCAAATGATAGCAAGCCGAATTATTCGTATGTATATAAGTATGAGGACGACTCATATTCAGAAGCTTACATGATACATGAAGATCAAAAAATTCCGCTGTCCTATGAGGGGGATTATCCTGCGGGATATACTCTGAAATTCAGGCTTTCGTGGATAGAAAATAATGATAATTTACAAGATGACGCGTTGTATTATTTTGAAGTCCCGGTAAATGACGGCGAATACGCCCTCGGTTCGGCGGAAGGTTGTATCGGTTCGTATTTGCTGTACCTTGACATCGGCGCCAACGCTCAGACTGTTGAGCGCACCAGTATTTCCGAAACAATAACCACCACAACCGAAGAATACAGCTTCGCAAAGGGAGTGGGCGTGGTTGAGAACACATTAAATATAGACGGCAGCACAAGTGTTACCGAAAATGATGCAATAGCCTTTATTCTCCCCGCAGGCTCGTCCGGCACACTGTTGCTGACACGCAGCGGGAATGCGGTTGCCGCATCGGGTATAAACGGTATTCGAAGGTTTATAGCAAACGGCCTTACCCTTAATTCTTTCACTACTGCAACGCCCGATTCGTCGGATACAGTTGTTGAAAAGCGGCTGACCTATGTTGATTATAATGTTATAACCGAGGAGACGTATGTTACCGTCATCTCGCAGGTTGGCAATAACACACCTACAATGGTTGTAACCGACCCTGACGGCAACACTTCCACCGAACCCTACCGCAAAACACTTCTGCGAACCGATTCGCCGGACGATATTAATCAGTATTACAACCCGTCAACGGTTACGCTGCTGAAATACACCTTTACGGTTCATGCGGATTCGCAGATAAGCATAATATATCAGACCGAGTACGAAGGAACGCAAGGGTACTTAATTAATGTTTTGCTGCGAAATATGATTGTGTGGACAGATGAGGAGACGACCGCAACCATCCTGGTTACCAACTTTATTGAGGATTCGGGAGCGGGCGATAACCACCTTGACACAACCGAGGTAGAAATTGTTTTCATGTATACCGGGTAGCGGTTGCAAATAGAAACTCTTAAAACCAGAACACCTATTGTAATCAAAGCCACGAGCTTTAGATAACAATAGGTGTTTTTATTTTGTTATTAGAGAACCATCAGCTATGCGGCGGATAACAACTTAAGCTTACAAAGTTTCGCAGCAAAGGCTCCCTTGTGTAAAGGGAGCTGTCAAAACCACAGGATTTGACTGAGGGATTGTGAAATTAAAACAATCCTCCTGAATTTCGGCTGCCACCCTTAAAAACACCTAAGGTGCTATTACCACATTTTTGGTAGCAGCCCAATTTGTGCAGATAAAAGAATTTTCAGTGTGTCTTTATATGCTTGCTGATACAATGCCTTTGTGGACGACGTTAGGCTACGGCTTAACCGGAGGTTGAGACTGTCCGAATTCCGACAAACGGCGGCATATTTCGGCGTATTTCCCTAAAAGCCGCATTTTCGTTAAAAAAATTTTTACAATTGTGGAACGCTAAAGGAACTCAAAGGGACTCAATTTGGAACTTCCGGTTTTTAAAATAGAAAGCGATAGGCAGTAAAAGCTGCCAAATAAATAGTGGAGGCATTTTTATGTACTTTAATTCTATTGCTAAAATTATTTCGGAACGCACCGGCTGCGATATTTCAAGCATTAAGCCGGAAAGCAAGTTTTCCGATTTCGGGATTGATTCTCTCGATACGGTAGAGCTGCTTATGAACCTTGAGGATGAAATAGGAATGGAAATTGAGCTTGACCAGAAGGTGGAAACGGTTGACGATCTGGATAAGCTGATACAAAGCAAAAAGGGATAAGAGGATATGATAAAGTCAGAGATTTGTGAAATGCTGGGCATTAAATATCCGGTATTTCAGGGCGGTATGGCTTGGATCGCTGACGGCAAACTGGCCGCTGCCGTTTCAAATGGCGGCGGTCTTGGCATAATTGCGGCGGGAAATGCTCCGGGCGCTTATGTAAAAGAGCAGATACAGATTGCCAAATCCTTGACCGACAAACCCATTGGAGTAAATATCATGCTGCTAAGCCCCCATGCGGACGAGGTGGCAAAGATTGTTATAGAGCAAAAGGTGCAGGTTGTAACCACAGGAGCCGGAAACCCTTCAAAATACATAAAAGATTGGCAGAGCGCCGGAATTAAGGTTATCCCCGTGGTGGCATCGGTCGCTATGGCGAAGCTGATGACAAGGCTTGGCGCTTCCGCCCTGATTGCGGAGGGCGGAGAAAGCGGCGGCCATGTGGGGGAGCTTACCACCATGGTCTTGGTTCCCCAGATTTGTGATGCAACCACACTTCCGGTAATAGCCGCAGGAGGTATTGCCGACGGCAGGGGAGTAGCCGCCGCTTTTATGCTTGGAGCCTGCGGGGTACAGATGGGAACCCGCTTTTTAAGCGCACTTGAATGCAGTATTCACTCGAATTATAAGAACAAAATCCTAAAGGCAACAGACCTTTGCACGATGGTAACCGGAAAGCGGCTCGGGCATCCCGTTCGCAGCCTGCGCACACATTTTGCAAGGGAGTATTCAAAGGCCGAGTACGGAGGAATGCCCGATGAGCAGCTTGAGGCGCTTGGCACCGGAGCTTTGCGCATAGCGGTTCAAGAGGGCGACGAGCAGCGGGGCTGTTTCCTTTCGGGGCAGATTGCTGCTATGGTTAAAAAGGAACAGCCGGCCGCTGAAATTATAAAGGAAGTTATGGAGGAGGCTGAGCCAATCCTCCTGGAGGCAGCAAAATGGGTAAAATAGCTTTTGTTTTTTCGGGTCAGGGCGACCAATACCCGGGAATGGGAAAAGATTTGGCCGAAAGGTACCCCGTAGCGGCGGCGGTTTATGAAATGTGCAACACTCTCCGCCCCGGGACGACACGCCAATGCTTTGCCGGCAGCGATGAGGAACTTAAGGAAACCGAAAACACACAGCCCTGCCTTTTTGCAATGGAGCTTGCGGCGGCAGCCACCCTTATGGATAAAGGAATAAAACCCGATGCGGTAGCAGGCTTTTCACTGGGCGAGGTTGTGGCGGCGACCGTCAGCGGCCTGTTTGATAACGAAACCGGTTTTCGGCTTGTCTGCAAAAGGGGAAAACTTATGCAGCAAGAGGCCGGAAGGTTCGATACCTCAATGGCGGCTGTATTAAAGCTTACAGCCGAAAAGGTTAAAGAGTTATGCTCAAAATATACAGATATCTACCCCGTAAACTTCAACTGCCCGGGGCAGATTACGGTATCTGGGTTATCGGCGCAGATGCTTGAATTTTTCGAGGATGTAAAGGCGGCGGGCGGAAAGGCAATTCCGCTTAAAGTAAAAGGGGCATTCCATTCGCCTTTTATGCAAAATGCGGCTGAATTGTTCGAAAGGGAAGTTTTAAAGAGCGAAATCAGAAAGCGTGAAATAAACCTTTATTCAAACATGACCGCAAAGCCTTACACCGATGATGTTGTAGGTTTGCTGTCAG
>JBMNVM010000075.1:0-7466 GCA_050946805.1 Acutalibacteraceae bacterium
GGTGCATCTTTGCATATGTATTGCCGGCGACGGTGAGGGCGCAACCAAGCTGCTTGAATGTAAAGTCAGCGGAGCTGCCGACGATAAAACGGCCAAAACTGTCGCTAAAGCGGTTATCTGCTCATCCCTTACAAAGGCTGCCATGTTCGGCGCCGATGCCAACTGGGGCAGGGTGCTTTGCGCTATCGGTTATTCCGGCGCTTTGGTGGACACCCAAAAGATTGACGTATCCTTTAAATCACAAAAGGGCGAAATTGCCGTTTGCAAAAACGGCGCCGGCATTGATTTTAGCGAGGAAAAGGCAAAAGAAATTTTGCTTGAGAGTGAAATTGAAATCCTTATAAATTTAAACAGCGGGGAATACTCCGCCACCGCATGGGGCTGCGATCTTACTTATGAATATGTAAAAATAAACGGCGATTACAGGACATAAAAGACCTGTCGGACAAAAAAGAAGAAGGGGTATTTTGGTATGTACATTGACGACATTACAAATGCTCAAAGGGCGGAAGTGCTGACGGCGGCGCTGCCTTACATAAAAAAATATTACGGCAAGATTATTGTTGTAAAATACGGCGGTAACGCCATGATTAACGAGGATTTAAAGCAGCAGGTAATGGAGGACATTGTGCTTTTGCGCCTTGTGGGGGTTCGCGTTGTGCTTGTCCACGGCGGTGGTCCTGAAATTACCGAAATGCTTGATAAAATCGGCAAGGAATCGGAATTTGTGGACGGACTGCGGGTTACCGATAAGGAGACCGCCGAAATTGTCCAGATGGTGCTTGCCGGAAAAATCAATAAATGTCTTGTAAATCTGCTTGGAACCAAGGGCGGCAAGGCAATGGGCATTTCGGGCATAGATGCCCGAATGATAGAAGCCGAGGTAAAGGACGAAAAATTAGGCTTTGTGGGCAGGATTACAAGGGTAAATGTGGAACCGATTATTGACCTTTTGGAACACGGCTATATCCCTGTTGTGTCTACCGTCGGCTGCGACAGTAAGGGAAACATATACAACGTAAACGCCGATACCGCGGCTGCCTACATAGCGGGTGCGCTGCAGGCCGAAAGGCTGATTTCTATGACCGATATTGCGGGAATTTTGCGGGATAAAAACGACCCGACATCACTAATTCCGTGCATTGATACCAAAGAAGCGGTGCAGCTTTTTAATGACGGCACAATATCCGGCGGGATGATTCCAAAGGTTGAGTGCTGCCTTGAAGCCATAGCCCGAGGGGTAAAAAAGGTGATTATAATGGATGGTCGGGTTCCCCATTCACTACTCATTGAAACCTTGACCGACGAGGGAGCCGGCACAATGGTTGTAGGAGATAAGTTCGATGAATGTTAAGGAAAAAGACAGTTTATATATTGCAAATACCTACGCCCGTTTCCCGATAGTTTTAAAATCCGGCAAGGGCTCGCTTGTTTACGACAACGAGGGAAGTGAGTATATCGATTTAGCTACCGGAATTGCCGTAAACACCTTTGGCTACTGCGACAGCGAGTGGGTAAGCGCTGTTACAAATCAGCTTAATACCTTGCAGCACGCATCCAATCTTTATTATACCGAACCTTGCACCCGTCTTGCCGAAATGCTGGTTTTAAAAACCGGAATGAAAAAGGTTTTCTTTTCAAATTCTGGGGCGGAAGCTAACGAGTGCGCCATTAAAACCGCGCGAAAGTACGCAAGCGAAAAAAAGGGAAGCGACTATTATACAATAATAACACTTAAAAACAGCTTTCACGGCAGGACGATTACTACCCTTGCGGCTACGGGGCAGGAGGTTTTTCATACCGACTTCCAGCCGCTGACCGAAGGGTTTACCTATGTAGAAGCAAATAACTCCGCCGAGCTTGTAAAAACGGTAGAAAACGGCAAAATAGCCGCCATTATGTTCGAATGTGTTCAGGGCGAGGGCGGCGTTACCCCTTTAAATGATGAATTTGTAAAAACGATTTTTGATTTGGCTGCTGAATATGATATTTTAACAATCGCGGACGAGGTGCAGTGCGGAAACGGGAGGACAGGGAAGCTTTACGGCTTTATGAACTTTGGCGTAACACCCGATATTTTCACAACGGCAAAGGGTCTTGCGGGTGGACTGCCGCTCGGTGCCACCGTTTTGTGTGAAAAGGTTAAGGATGTCTTGACCCCGGGAAGCCACGGCTCCACCTTCGGCGCCAACCCCATTGCCTGCGCGGGCGCGATTAGTATTTTAGAACGTATTGATGATAAACTTTTGGCAGATGTAAATAAGAAATCTGATTATATCATAAAAAGGCTTCAAGGCGCTAAAGGCATAAAGTCTATAAGCGGAATGGGGCTGATGCTTGGCATTGAAACCGAAAAAGATGCGAGCGCGGTTATAGATACCTGCCTTAATAACGGGGTTTTGGTTATTAAGGCTAAAAATAAGGTTCGGCTTTTGCCGGCGCTTAATATACCGTTTGAACTTTTGGAAAAGGCTTTGGATGTCTTGCTAAAAGCCTGCGAATGAAGGTGAAAAGTATGAATTTAAAAGGAAAAAGCTTTCTTAAACTGCTTGACTTTTCGGCAGATGAAATAGCCTATTTGATAGATTTCGCTGCGGAGCTTAAACATAAGAAAAAGGCGGGCATACCCCACAGGCTTTGCGAGGGTAAAAATATCGCCTTGATTTTCGAAAAGACCAGTACCAGAACCCGCTGCAGCTTTGAGGTTGCGGCTTATGACCTTGGTATGAATGTAACCTATCTTGACCCGACAGGCTCCCAGATTGGTAAAAAAGAGAGCATAGCCGATACCGCAAGGGTTCTTGGCAGAATTTATGACGGTATTGAGTATAGGGGCTTCGGTCAGGAGATTGTGGAGGAGCTTTCAAAATATGCCGGTGTGCCTGTCTGGAACGGGCTTACAAACGAGTTTCACCCCACACAGATTTTGGCGGATTTTCTGACCATTAAGGAGAAATTCGGACACCTTAAAGGCATTAATCTGGTTTATATGGGGGATGCCCGCTACAATATGGGCAACTCTTTAATGGTTGGCTGTGCAAAAATGGGACTTAATTTTACCGCCTGTGCTCCCGCAAAGTATTTCCCCGACAGTAAGCTGATTGAAAAGTGCAGGGAAATCGCAAAGATAAGCGGCGCTGCCATTAACTTTTCGGAGGATCCCGTTGCCGCCACCAAAAACGCCGATGTTATATACACCGACGTTTGGGTTTCCATGGGAGAACCTGCGGAGGTTTGGCAGGAGCGTATAAAGGCTTTGTCGCCCTATCAGGTAAACAGCGCCATAATGGAAAACGCTAAAGAGACGGCGGTTTTTATGCACTGTCTGCCGTCATTCCATGACCTTAATACCGAAATAGGGAAAGAGGTTGCCGAAAAGTACGGAATTTGCGAAATGGAAGTAACCAACAAAGTTTTTGAAAGCAGCCGCTCAATCGTTTTTGATCAGGCAGAAAACCGAATGCATACAATAAAGGCCGTAATGGCGGCTACATTAGCATAAAGCGGGCATCGCCCGCTTTTTTGATTTTTGAAAAGTACCTTAAAAGCGGAGCATCTTTGCCGAAAAAATATGATGGACAAATAATAGGGCATTAATGGTTATAATAAGCGACATTTTGGCATATCAATTCTATGGTGATGCTTGTAATGAAAGCCTTTAATATTTTTACTATAATTATATTGTCGATATTTTTTTTGGGTATTTTGCTTTTTAGCATAAAAAGCCATAAATTCATTAAAATATTACTTTTTAACGCCTTTATCGGGGTTTGCATACTCGCGATTATTGACCTTACCGCCAAATTTACGGGGATTTACATTCCTGTAAACATATACAGCGTTGTTGGCAGCGCGACTTTTGGCGTTCCGGCGGTTTGCGGCTTTTTGCTTTTGCAGATAATTTTTGTTTAATAACACGTATACTTTCATTTGGGAATTTACAGTTTTACGGAAAATACAGTCAAGTGGCGGTTTCGCTTCTTGACTTTTTTTGTAAAATTTTTTTAAAAAAGTACTTGACTTTTCCTGACCTTTTACATATAATTAAAGTCAGGAAAGGTCAAAGGAGGCTGAATATGAGAATTAGTGATTTAATTACTCAAGAAATATTAAGGATGTTAAACGAATCTGAAGAAAATATCGCAGAAATTCAAAGGAATGAATTTGCCGGTCTTATCGGTTGCGCTCCAAGTCAGATTAATTACGTCCTTTCCTCACGCTTTACGCCGGAGCATGGTTATATAATCGAAAGCCGTCGCGGAGGCGGAGGATATATCAGAATAAAACGGCTAATGTTAAAGCAAAGCTCTGCGCTTATGCATATTATAAATTCCATAGGGGACGAAATTAACGCCTTAAGCACAAGGGTTATTATAGAAAACTGTTTGGAGTCGGGACTGATAGCCAAGGAGGCTGCGGAAATTATGTCTGCGGCTCTGTCCGAGAAGGTAATGCATGAAATACCTCCGGTTCTAAAAGACACCATACGTGCCGCGATTTTGAAACAGATGCTTTTAACACAGATTTAATATTTAGGGGGAATAAGTTTATGCTGTGTGAGAAATGTGGAAAAAATGAGGCCACAATGCATATTCGTACCGTTATTAACGGCGTTATGACCGAAAGAAATTATTGCGGATATTGTGCCGCAGAAGAAGGTTTTGACGACTTTGCCAATACAAGCGTTGCCGGCATGCTGGCTTCAATGTTTGGTGAATTAATGCCGACAAAGCTTTCAAGTATCGGCACCAAGAAATGCCCTGTTTGCGGAGCAACCTTTGCCGATATTGCCGAAAGCGGAAAGGTTGGCTGCGCCGACTGTTACTTAAACTTTGAAAGCCAGTTGCTGCCATACCTTAAAAGGGTGCATGGAAGCACCAAGCATGTAGGGAAAATACCCAACAGCGCCCCGCTTACAGTAGTTCCAAAGGAGGACACCATAGAAAGTCTGCGAATGGAGCTTAACAGGCTTGTTGCGGAAGAAAGGTATGAAGAAGCGGCTGTTATTCGTGATAAAATAAAGAAAATGGAGGGCAAGGGAAATGAGTAGTTGGTACACTCAGAATGCACCTGATAATGATATTGTAGTCAGCAGCAGAATACGTCTTGCAAGAAACCTGCGCGGAATCCCTTTTCCTTCAAGAATGACCGGAAAAATGCGGGATGAGCTGAAGAAAAAGGTAAAATCGGCAATTAAGGACAGCAACACCCCCTTTGCGTATACGCTTAAATTCATTGATATGGCTGACGTGCCGGACAATGAGGTAGTGGCAATGACCGAGCGCCATATCATCAGTCCCGAATTTGCAAGGTCAAAAGCGGGACGTGCCTTGGTTTTATCCGATGATGAGAGTATCAGCATAATGATTGGCGAGGAGGATCATATCCGAATACAGGTAATACTTGCGGGACTGCAGCTTGAAAAGGCATATGATATAGCCGAACAGGTTGATTCCATGCTGTATAAATCCCTACAGTTCGCTTTTGACCCTAATCTTGGCTATTTAACCGAGTGTCCGACCAACCTCGGAACCGGACTTAGGGCATCGGTAATGCTTCATCTCCCGCTTTGCGAGGGGTTAGGGCAGCTTGGCAACCTTGCCGAAACAGTCGCCAAGGTCGGCTTTACGGTAAGGGGCTTGTACGGCGAAGACTCAAAGTCCGAAGCCTCGCTTTACCAGCTTTCAAACCAGATAACCCTTGGTATCAGCGAAAAGACCGCAATAGATAATCTTAAAATCATAACAAACCAGTTAATAGAAAAGGAACGTCAGGCGGAAAAGGCCATAGAGCGTATTTCCATTGAAGACAAGGTCTTTAGAGCCCTTGGCACATTGACTAACTGCCGGATTCTCGAAAGCCGTGAAATGGTAAATCTGATTTCCTTGATTAAACTTGGTATGAGAATGGGCATACTTAAGAAAGATTACAAACCAATGCAGCTTTTGGTTGAAACACAACCGTCCATGCTTATGAAAAAATACGGAATACTTGAACCCGAAGACCGTGATACGGTAAGGGCAAAGCATATAAGGGAATTTATCCAAAGCTGCCACTAAACCAGAAAGAAAGGCTGTGATGTTTAATGAGATACAATTTCAACGGTTTTACGGCCAAAGCCAACGAAGCGCTTAATCTTGCAATCAGTTCGGCCGAAAGTTTGGGACATACCTATGTAGGAAGCGAACACCTGCTTTTGGGACTTTTACGGCTTGGAAGCGGTGTCGCAGCGGCGGTACTTAATAAAAACGGCGTTACTGCCGATAAAATAGAGGAGCTTATGCGTTCCGAAATCGGCACCGGAACCCCCACACGACTTACACCCGACAGCTTTACTCCGCGTGCCAAGCGTGCGATTGAGACCGCGATGAGCGGCAGCACCAGCATGGGGAAGAAATTTGTGGGAACCGAGCATCTGCTTATCGGGATTTTAAGCGAAGGGGACAATTACGCGATAAGATTTATCAACAGCGCCGGCTCCGACGTTTCGCAGATAATAAGCGATGCTTTGAAGGCTTCGGGTATCAGTCCACAGTCCGCTTCATACCAGCCCGAGCCCAGCAAACAAACCTCTTCAAGCAATATAGCGACATTACAGAAATACGGAATTGACCTGACCGAAGAGGCACGAAAGGGCAAAATCGACCCCGTTATCGGTCGTGAAAACGAAATTGAGAGGGTTGTTCAAATCCTTTGCCGCAGAACCAAGAATAACCCCTGCCTTATCGGCGAACCCGGTGTCGGTAAAACCGCCATCATTGAGGGACTGGCGCAACGCATAGCCGACAATAACGTGCCCGACATTCTTCTTAATAAACGGATTTTCACCTTAAACCTTACCGGAATGGTTGCCGGCACCAAGTATCGCGGAGACTTTGAAGAGCGCATAAAGGCGGTTATTGATGAGGTTATAGGCTCAAAGGACGTAATACTCTTTATCGACGAGGTTCACACCATAATCGGCGCCGGCTCGGCCGAGGGCGCAACCGATGCCGCGAATATTTTAAAGCCCGCCTTGGCAAGAGGTGAATTCCAGCTAATCGGCGCCACCACTATTACCGAATACCGCAAAAATATCGAAAAGGATCCGGCGCTTGAACGCCGTTTCCAGCCGGTTCAGGTTGCGGAGCCATCGGAAAACGACACACTGCTCATCTTAAAAGGGCTTCGCGACAAATATGAAGCGCATCATAAGGTAAAAATCACCGATGAAGCGATTGATGCTGCGGTGAAACTCTCTGCGCGTTATATTAGCGACAGATTCTTGCCCGACAAAGCGATTGACCTTATAGACGAGGCGGCTTCCAAAGTAAGGCTTAAAGGCAGCTCAATGCCCGACGACCTTAAAAAGCTGGAGGAGGATATCGCAAAAGCTGAAGCCGAAAAGGAAGAGGCCATCAGCTCGCAGGAATTTGAGCGCGCCGCCGCACTGCGGGACAAGGAAAACCGCTTAAAGCAGGAGCTTG
>JBMNVM010000076.1:0-7417 GCA_050946805.1 Acutalibacteraceae bacterium
TGAAAGGGGTACAGCGGCGGCTCTGCTCCTGTTCGGGAGTAAGGTTTGAGAGGTTGCCAACCCCCATGACCTCGGCTATAAATCCGGTCTCGACCGAAGGCTGGTGGTCGCCGAACATACAAATAATTGTAGGCTCTTTAACCTTTGAGAAATACTCGATAAGCTCTTTAAAGGCATCGTCGCTGTATTTCATTAGCGACAGATAGTTGTTGGCTTTAATATACGGCTTTGATGTGGACGTGGCGTAAATTTTCGGTTCGAAATTTACGCAGCTTGTGGTATATCCGCCGTGGTTTTGCATGGTTACGTTAAAAGCAAAATAGGGGATTGATTTGTCGCGGTTTTCAAAGTCCTCTATCAGCAGCTTGTAGTTGTAGGAATCGCTTATATACTGCCTTACCAACATATTTTCCCCGGGGTAGTTTTCTTCAATTAGCTGCTGCAGGTAGTTTGCATCGTTGCCGCTCTCCTGGAACTGACGCATAAGGCTAATGTCAATAATATCCTCAAGGGTTACAAATCTGTCAAACCCGAAATTTTTGTACACTTCGGTGCGCTTCCAACCGATTGCATAGTACGGATGCAGCGCAAAGGAGGAGTACCCTTGAGCCTCCAATGTGGAGACAAGGGAGGCAATATGGGTTTTAACATAAAGCATGTACGCATTGCTGCCGGACGGCAGGAACGCAGTGGTGTGGCCGGTCAAGAATTCAAATTCGGTGTTAGAAGTGCCGGCGCCGATAACCGGAACATAAAGGTTGCCCTTTATGGTATTTTTTGTAAGACTGCGGATAAAGGGCATATAGTCCTCATTTGTGGTAAGGTTGCCAAGCACCTTTAAATCCGACAGCGACTCATTCATAATGCAGATAATATTCGGTCGTGTATAATTTTCAACATTGTCATTTTTCTTGTCGCCGGGTATTACGTTGTCAACATAATCCTTTATGTTGTCCGGATTATATGCCTCCGGCTCGGTCATGTAAAGATATTTCGTGTTTGCAAAATAACTGAAAACAAAGCCATAGTTTCTGTATCCGCGTGCCTGGTTCCAGAAATCCGGCTTTACACCAAGATTTGTAAAAAAGTTGGTAAAGTAAAAAATAAGCAAAAGCACCGCACTGCTTGTAAAGGTAAATGTGCGGGATATCAGCTTTGTAAGAAAACGGTATTTCGGGGTTTTGGTTTTTATGGAAATTATTAAAATAAAGACGAACAACAAAACGCCGGTAACAATCTTGTATGTGGGGGCGTAGTTATATGTATTGGCTATACCGACAGCGGTTGAAATGCTCAAAAAATCCATTGGCAAAAACGGCGTGCCGCGGAAGTCCATAATATAGCTATGTGCCACACCAAAGCCGAAAAGAACGGATGAAATAAATTTATAGGAGGTTTTAAGACTGCCGGTAAACGCAAAAAATATAAAAAGCATGATTAGTATAACGAAATAGTTGCCAATAAACCCTAAGTAGGTCATATTGTATATGAAAACATTATTTAAACATTCGGTCATGGTCATGATAATTACCGGCATTATAAATAAAAAGGCAAAATGCCAGATTTTATTAATAAGATCATGCTTGATTATTACGGTGTATGCCGTTACCAGTCCCAAAATAAAAGGGCAGCTAAGCGCGAAGGCCAGCAGTATCCATTTTGTTGTAAACTGCTGGGATATGAATGCGTTAACGCATAAAATGACCCATAAAAGGGAAAGAAAAAGCACAATAATACCGAAAATCCTTGAACGCTTTGTTGATTTAATTTCAAAATTTTCTGCCACGAAGGGCGGCACTTTTGCCAAAACAGGTTGTACTTTATTTTTGAAAAACGAAAGTGTATAATCTGCCACTTTGGAAAATTTCATTACGATACTTCTTTCTATATATTTTCTATATATTATCGTATTTCGGTTATTTTATTGTTTAAGCGCATAAGCACAAGAAAAACTTCACGTACATTGTATTTTAACACAACGCACGTGAAGTTTCAATAAAAAACCTTTTTTACGCCCTGAAATTAACAAATACTTAAAAAAACATTAAAATTTTCGCATAATTTTGTATCATTTATTTTAAAATTTCACTTTCGATCATCAAAAGGCGGTTGTATTTTGCCACGCGGTCGCTCCTGCAGGGGGCACCGGTTTTTATCTGTCCCGAGTTTACGGCTACCGCAATATCGGCAATTGTGCTGTCCTCGGTCTCGCCGGAGCGGTGGGAGATTACGGTGGCATAGCCGTTTTTCTGGGCTAAACGTATTACGTCAAGCGTTTCAGAAAGGGTGCCGATTTGGTTGGGTTTTACAAGTATTGCGTTGGCACAACGGTTTTCAATTCCCTTTTGCAGTCTTTTTGTGTTGGTAACAAAAAGGTCGTCCCCAACAAGCTGGATTTTTCCGCACAAAGCCACGGTCAGTTTTTCCCAAGCCTGCCAATCTTCCTCGGCCACGCCGTCTTCAATGGAAATTATGGGGTATTTTTCGCAAAGCTCTTCATAGTAGCTTATCAGTTCATCGGCCGAAAGTGTAATGTTGCGTTTGGGAAGGGTATAGCTGCCGTCCGAATACCACTCGCTCGAAGCTATATCAAGCGCGATTTTCACATCCGTTTCACTGTAACCGGCTTGGTTTATGGCCTCAATTATGAGTTCAATTGCCTCTTCGTCGGAATTAAGGTTGGGGGCAAAGCCGCCCTCATCCCCGACACCCGAAGCCATACCTTTAAGCTTTAAGATTTTACCTAAAGTGTGGTAGATTTCGCTGCAAATTCTAAGCCCTTCCGAAAAGTTCTCGGAAGATACCGGCACTATCATAAATTCCTGAATGTCAATGTTGTTTGCCGCATGGGCGCCGCCGTTCAAAATATTCATCATGGGTCGGGGAAGGGTAACGGCATTCACACCGCCTAAGTATCTGTAAAGGGGCGTGTTATATGAGTTGGCCGCTGCTTTTGCGGTTGCCAAGGATACGGCAAGTATGGCGTTTGCCCCAAGACGGGATTTATTGTCTGTCCCGTCAAGCTCTATCATGCGTCGGTCTATGGATTGTT
The DNA here is from genome assembly GCA_050946805.1 of Acutalibacteraceae bacterium. Lineage (GTDB taxonomy): Bacteria > Bacillota > Clostridia > Oscillospirales > Acutalibacteraceae > UBA737. The sequence goes on from JBMNVM010000076.1 coordinate 3,053, forward strand.
GGCAGGCGGCATCGGCACCGATAAGACAGCTTGCGATTTCCCCGTTTATGCTTTGCACCGCAAGGCGAACCCCCTTGCCGAGATAACGGCTCTTGTCGCCGTCCCTCATCTCATGTGCTTCAAATTCACCTGTGGAAGCGCCCGAGGGCGACATGGCAAAGCCGGTGCTTCCGTCCTCAAGGGTAACCTTTGCTCCGACTGTCGGATTGCTGCGCGAATCCAGCAGTTCAAAGCCTTCTATTTCGGCAATTACGGTATGTTTCATAAGTTTTACTCCTTTCAAGGTCTTAAAATTAGTTTGACACGAAGAATCAGAAATATTAAAAGTTTGACAATGCATTAAATTTTGAGTATAATTTCCACTATGAAGATAGGTAACATTGAAATTAAAGGATTTGCCGCTCTGGCTCCGATGGCGGGTGTTGCCGACAGGGCCATGAGGGAAATATGTAAAGAATACGGCGCCTCTTTTTGCGTAGGCGAGCTTGCAAGCGCAAAAGGCATTACTTTGGGGGATAAAAAATCCCAAGAACTGCTTTCCTGCCACGATTCCGAAAGGCCTATGGGCAGTCAAATATTCGGCTGCGAGCCTGATGTTATGGCAAAAGCCGCAGTAAAGGCATTAGAATTTTCCCCCGATTTTATAGATATAAATATGGGCTGTCCCGCTCCCAAGGTTGCCGGCAACGGTGGCGGCAGCGCTCTTTTAAAGGATTTAAAACAAGCGGAGCAAATAGTCAAAAAGGTGGTAGCGGCGGTTGATATTCCGGTTACGGTTAAAATGCGTACCGGCTGGGACGAGTCATCCATAGTAGCTCCCGAGCTTGCAAAAATGTGCGAAGCGGCGGGGGTCAGCATGATAACCGTTCACGGCAGGACAAGGGCGCAGATGTACGCGCCGAGTGTCGATTACGAGACAATCGCCAAAGTGGTATCAAGTGTTAAAATTCCGGTTGTTGCCAACGGCGATGTTGTGGACGGGAAATCGGCCGAATATATGTATAACAGAACCGGCTGCGCCTTAGTGTCGGTCGGCAGGGCGGCAAGGGGCAACCCGTTTGTTTTTGAAGAAATCAACGCATATATCAGTAAAAGGCCATATACTCCGCCAACCCTTGAAAAGCGGTTTGAAACCTTGCTGTGTCAAGTAAGGCTTATGATAAAATACAGGGATGAAAAAAGGGCAATTCTTGAATCCAGAAAACACGCGGCGTGGTATATGCAGGGCTTAAAGGGAGCGGCTGAACTTCGCCGAATGTGCGGATGTATCAGCACTCTTGCCGATATTGAACTAATCTGCCAAAAAGCTCTTGAACAGAACCGCGATTTATGGTAGTATATTTAGGTTGAAATTTGAAAGGAAGAGATTTATGTCGGGCCATTCCAAATGGAACAATATTAAGAGAAAAAAGGAAAAGACTGATGCCGCAAAGGCGAAAATTTTCACAAAAATAGGTCGTGAAATTGCGGTTGCCGTAAAAACCGGCGGAGCAAACCCTGCCGAGAACAGCCGCCTAAAGGACGTAATAGCAAAAGCAAGGGCGGCAAACGTGCCGAACGACAATATCGAACGCATTATAAAAAAGGCCGCCGGAGATACCGAAACAAACAATTATGAAGAACTGGTTTACGAAGGCTACGGCCCCTGCGGTGTGGCGGTGGTGGTTGAAACCCTTACCGATAACCGCAACCGTACGGCGGGTGAAATGCGCCATTACTTTGACAAGTGCGGCGGCAATCTCGGTCAGTCGGGTTCGGTAATGTTTATGTTCGACCGTAAGGGATTAATACAAATCGAAGCCGAGGGACTTGACGAGGATACCGTAATGGAAGCCGCATTGGAGGCGGGAGCCGATGATTTTAATTTTGACGGAGACGTTTTTGAAATCACCTGCGACCCTAACAGTTTAGGCACCGTTCGCGACGGGCTTGAAAGCAAGGGGTACAGCTTCCTCTCAGCCGAGGTGGCGTATATACCCCAGACCATGACTGCCATTGACGACCCCGAAGCCGCCGCGAAAATGGAAAAGCTTATTGATATGCTTGAGGATAACGATGACGTTCAGGCGGTTTGGCACAACTGGGAAATGCCGGAGGACTAAACATATTAGCTTTTGCGAATTAGTAAAGATTAAGAAAAAAACATAAAAACAAAAATATAGACTGTCTTTTACCGTTTTTTCGAATATTAAATATTCGAAAAGGCGGTAGTTTTTTATTAAGGAAAAATTTTTTAAGAAAAATTTTAAATTTCCAGTCCTCCGAAAACCTTGATTACCTTTATTTTCCTGACCTTAAGTTTATTATATCCCCTAAAGGAATTTTTGTAAAGGCGTATTGCGACATATTTTTACAGCTTTCATCCAAAGTTATCGACACTTTTTTTATTGTACAAGTGATAGAATAAAATTGCGAAATGAGGGATGCCGATGGTAGTTTACGCAGATGTTTTAATGGTTTTAAATCTGATTGTAGATTATTTTCTCCTTAAAATAAGCAGTAAATTTTTAAATCTGGCCCCCAAAACATGGAGACTTTTATCCGCTTCTCTCATTGGAGCAATATTTTCACTTTACATATTCCTACCGCAATCATCTTTTTTTACGGAGCTTGCCGTCAGAATTGCCATGAATTCGGTTATGACCTTCGTCTGCTTCGGATTTAGAAATTTGAAGTACTTTTTAAAGGCAATGGGTACACTTTTTATCATAACCTGCCTTTATGCGGGGGCAATGATTGCGGTATGGCAGATTATGAGGCCTAAAAATATGATAATTAATAATTCCGTTGTTTATTTCAACATTTCACCGGTTATTTTGGTTCTTACAACCGTTGCGGCATATTTTATTTATATGCTTATCTACAAAATTTTCGCTTCGTCCTCGAAATTTGCTCAAAGGTGCGAAATTACAATTTTTGCGGACGGAAAAAGTGTAAGCGCTTCGGCCATTATCGACACCGGAAATTCGGTAAGCGATGTTTTCGGCAAATCGGAGATTATTATAGCCGACAGGGCGGTTGTAGTTTCCCTTTTCGGCGATTTGGACATTGTCCGAAATGATTTGCTGCAAATGCGCTACCGCGCGGTGCCATGCGGTACCGTTTCCGGCGGGGGAATATTGGACGGGTTTCGCTGCGACAGTGTGAAAATAGTTTACGAAAACCAAAACATAATTGTTGAAAAACCGATTTTGGCAGTTTCAAAAACGCCCCTTAGCGAAAACTATTCCGCAATACTTAATCCAAAAATTTTGAATATGATCGGTGATAAAAATGCGCAAACTGAAAAACTTTTTGTATAAGCTGCTTTTAAAGGCGGGTTTTATTCGGCCTGCCTTTTACATAAACGGCCCCGAAACCCTTCCTCCGCCCTTGTCTCCTGAGGAGGAACTGCAGCTTTTGGAGGAGGACACCGAGGAGGCAAGAAACAAGCTTATTGTCCACAATCTGCGGCTGGTGGTCTACATTGCCAGAAAGTTTGACAATGTTTCCACCAATATAGAGGATTTAATTTCAATCGGCACAATAGGTCTTATCAAGGCGGTAAAAACCTTCTGCGCCGACCGCAACATCAAGCTTGCAACCTATGCTTCAAGATGCATTGAAAATGAAATTTTAATGTATTTAAGAAAAAGCTCGCCCCAGAAAAATGAAATTTCTATTGATGAGCCGCTTAACGTAGACTGGGACGGCAACGAACTGCTGCTTTCGGACATTTTGGGAAGTGAAGGGGATGAGGTAGGCAGAGGGGTCGAACAGGAGGACGAAAAAAGCCAACTGTCCCTTTTTATCGGCCGCCTGCCGGTGCGTGAAAAACAGATTATGGAAATGCGTTTCGGCATGAACGGTTATGATGAGTACACCCAAAGTCAGGTGGCTGAAACGCTTGGCATTTCGCAGTCCTACATATCACGGCTTGAAAAAAGGATAATAGTAAAGCTTAAAAAGCAAATCGAAAAAAACGCGCTTTAGTCTTGTAAACAACTGAAAGTTCCCGTATAATTATTCAAAAGCGGATTTCGGAGGGAACTTTGTGTACTTTGAATATGGGATTTTTTACTTGATTTTTATAAGCGCTTTGTCGGTTATCACCTGCGTATTGGATAAGCTTATGGCAAAAAGGGGCGGCAGAAGGGTACCCGAAAAGACCCTTTTTATACTATCAATACTCGGCGGCAGCTTGGCTATGTATCTTACCATGCGCAGTATCCGCCACAAGACCAAACACAAAAGGTTTATGATAGGCATACCTTTAATTTTCATTTTTCAGTTAACGGCAGTTATTTATATTTATTCCTTTCTTAATTCACATTGAAACAAAAAGGCTGTCTGACCAAAGCAGACAGCCTTTTTGGTTTTAAGAGG
>JBMNVM010000077.1:0-7370 GCA_050946805.1 Acutalibacteraceae bacterium
GGAATCGCGGCTCAAATATTTTCTCGTGTAGGCGCGCGCCGTTAAAGCCGAGCGCCATAGAAAGCTCGATATCGTGTTTAAGCGCCCCGTCGGAAGGCGCGGTGTAAATACCGTCGGGATAAAAGCCTTGGTCGAGTACGGTACGCTGGAAAACGCTTTTGCCGTTAATAAGCACCTTAAAGCCGTCTATTCTTACCTCCCTGAGACCGGCATAGCTGTATAGTACATCTGTGCCGTATTCGGTTTCAAGGGTGAATTTAAGGTCGTAGAGTCTGCCGTTGCCGACTTCCCATAAATGCTTTTCGGCAAGGGGAAGACGAAGTCTTGCATATCTGTCCTTAATTTTCTTGGTACAGCCGCCGACATTTTTACCCTCATAAAGTGCTTCAACCGTGAGCTTTCCTCCAAGTGACAGGGTTAATTCAATATCAAAAGCCGATTCTTCTATATCGGGATAGTACTTTGCGGTTTTAATGTAACCGGTCGGTACAAATTCAAGCCAAACGGTCTGCCAAATTCCTGTAGTGCGGGTATAATCGCAACCCTGCGAAAAAAAGGCGGACGACTGTTTACCTTTAGGCTGTTTTCCTGAGCGGACATTATCCCTTGCATTTACTGTTAGGTCGTTCTCGCCTATATTTAAAAAATCGGTAATATCAAGCGTAAATGAGCTGTAACCGCCGAAGTGACTGCCTGCCTTTTCACCGTTTATGTATACGTCGCACTCATAATCCACCGCGCCGAAATGCAAAAGAACACGCCCTTTCAGCTGTTCTTCGGTTACGGTAACAGACCGCTTATACCAAACCGCCGGAATAAAATCCTTATAGCCTATCCCTGAAAGCACGCTTTCAGGGCAGAAGGGAACCGTGATTTTTTTGGTGTACTCATCAGCTTTTTCGGGCTTAAAAAGTCCGCGCTCAACGCCTGATATACCGAAATCAAATTCAAAAAGCCATTCTCCGTTAAGATTTTGCCAGTTTTCTCTTTTGAACATCGGCTGGGGATGCTCGGGGCGGGGAATTAAATTTTTTTCCATAATATCTGCTCCTTTTATTGTATTTAAAAGCTTTTTATTGTATAATATCATTGTTATGAAGATAATTAAATGTATTTTTTAAGCATAAATGTGAGGATTTTAAGCATATGGAAAAAATAATTTTTCTTTCTGCGCCAAGTGGGACTTCCGGCTCTCCGTTCAAGGTTAGTCTTGCGGGTATAACATATCCCGATCCGAATTATAAAATATATCGTGAATGCTCGGAGGTGTATGTGGCGGAATATGTTTCTGACGGGGAGGGAGCGGTTATATGCGGTGGCAATGAATATCACATTAAAACAGGCGACGCGTATATTCTTCCCGCGGGAATGGAGCATAATTATTATTCCGACAGAAACAATCCTTGGACTAAGAAATGGTTTAATGTTTCGGGTACGCTTTGCAAAAAACTGATTTCCGCCTACGGAATTGAAAACCTAATACATTTTAAGAATATCTCGGTAGAGGATTTGTTTGACGAGTTTTTTGATTTTTGCCTTAGCGAGACGGATATTAACCGAATAAACGAAAAGGGAGCGCTGATTTTTCACCGTTTAGTACAGCGGCTTGCGGCAAACTCGCACAAAGAATCCGAAAACCCCGCGGCGGAAATTAAAGCGTATATCGACGGCAATATATATGAAAAGCTAACCGCCGCTTCGGTAGCGCAAAACGCCGGATTTTCGGTTTCTCAGCTCGGGAGAATTTTTAAATCAGAGTACGGCGAGACGGTCTATTGTTATATTCTTGAACAAAAAATCAGGACGGCGGAAAATCTTTTAAAAAATTCGGGACTTTCGGTCAAGGAAATTTCGGATATGCTGAAATTTACGGACGAACACTATTTTTGTAACATATTTAAGAAAAAGCGCGGAGTTACGCCTGCCCGTTACCGCAGATGAATTAGGGAGATAAGGGGAGACAAGGAGTGTCACCACAACACAATAGAACCGACCCGTGTGTCCGAAGCCATGAGGTCTAAGCGTCCTCTGTCTCCCCGGGTTTATGTAAAAAAAGACCGACCCTCTCTGGATAAATACAGAGTTAAGGTCGGTCTATCCTGTGATTACCGAATTTAGTTTGCGGGCGAATAAGGTTACCCTGAAACGCAAAAAAGCCGGACTTCTCCCTTTAAGGGAAAAATCCGACCTGTTTCCTCAAACCAATGTCACAACCTGACTAATCGGTAAAAAAGTCAAATTTGACATCACACTCAAACCATGTTACAAAAGTATTATAACTGATTAAAGGAGGGTTGTCAATTATTATTTCAAAGGTTTCCGGTTGTTATCAAATGACTTATAGCCTCTGGTTTCATTTTGTGTAACGGGTGTTTTAACCAAATTTGTATCCGAAAAAGCAGATAAGCTTATATCTACTCCGCAGACACCTGGGAGTGTAAAGCCCAAAAAGTCGCTGATTATGCCGCTTTAAGGTTTATTCAGCAGGCATTAACATATGGTTGCTTTTCATATAGTCCAGATTTTTTTCTGCTTGCGAAGTGAAGTGGGAGTGACCGAAAACCGCTCCTTGAATATTTTGTTAAAATGGCTATAGCTGTTAAAACCAAGCTCTTCGGCTATTAGTTCAATAGATTTTTGCGTAAAAACAATGCAATCATATGCCTTTTGAAGGCGCAATTCGTTTATGTAATGCTTCGGGGTTGTGTTATAATATTTTTTCATCATTCGAGCAAGATGGGTTTGAGAATAATTTGAAAGTAGGGTCATTGCTTTAATTCCGTCATGAAGATTTTCTGTTTTTTTGATCTCATTAATCGCGGAGGAGCTGGGTCTTTTTATTGATTTTTTCGTTTTTGCTCTTCAATACTGTTTGACACCTAAAAATGACATACTATTCGATTTCAGGTAAATCAGAGATTGAGGACTATTTCCAAAAAATTGTTTTGAAGACTGATTTTGCCACTGCTTTCTTCCCGGCCGATTGCTGAAACCGCCCCTTTTTAGTGGTTTCTAACCGTCCTCTGTCTTGTTACAGATGGATTCTTATAGGAAATTACTTAATTTGAATTCTGCCAATCTTATATGCTTTCTTGCAACGGTATAAGACATTGCAAGTTCGTTGTCTTTATAGTATTGGATAAAAGGATAGAAACAACTATATTGCATATTAGCCTGTAAAACAACTTCGCTTTTTGAAATATCGTCAGTATCAATTTTAATGATTCCTATATGTTCACGGTCAATTGGTGCAGGGAAAAGATACAACTCATTTTTATAAATTATAAAATCTGAACGGGATTGGCAATCGTAAATTTCCACGGGATCATCCCAACGATCTTCAAGTATATTATAAACGGTTAAAAATCCAGATTTGTTTTCGTCCTGCTGTCTTACAAAATAGAAAACCTTATCGCCTAAAACGTATGTGGCATTTTCCCATTTTGAATCGTTAATGAAATCCGGTTGAGAAACATATTCCCATGTTACTAAATCTTTGCTTTTGATTATAGCAGTAAAATCACCGCTGTAGGTTCCTGAATAATAGTAGGTTTCTACATTTTCTACTCTGCTTGAAAGTTTTTGCATAATGCCAATATCGGAATACATTTTTTTGCAGGGAAGTCCTTCGTTTGCTAAAGCATTTTTTATTCCGCTGAAGGAAAAATCGTTAATAGTGTTATTAACTTTGAATTTATTTACATTAATTTCACCAAGAGTTTTACTTTCAGTGTTAAAAGGACAATAGAAACGATAATAATTACCTTCGGTTATACGTGCTGTACACATAATATAAATAGTATTTTTCTCTAAAACTTTTAAAAAATATATCGGTGTTTTGCCATCAAAATATCATTTACATACAAAGGGGCTGTCTCACTAATGAGACAGCCCTATATCTAAATTATGCTTTTATATTTTTGGTTTCTACACACAAGACAGGGGACGGTTAGAAACCACTGAAAAAGGGGCGATTTCAACAATCTGCCGGGAAGAAAACAGTCACAACCTGACTAATCGGTAGAACAGTCAAATTTGACACCACACGAATATACTTTGCGGTTTACCACACTAAACTATAACGGGCAATGCAATATTATATAATAGTTTATTCATTGCTGCCAGGGGAATGCTCAAACTTCCATACAACATTGGAATGAACGCTCAAATATTTACGGTAAGCGGCGGGAGAGCGGTTGTAAATAGATTTAAACTGCTTTGAAAAATTACAAATATCGTTGTAGCCCGAAAGCGCCGAAATCTGGCTTATTGATAAATCGGTTGTGGAAAGCAAATGTGCCGCGTAAAATACGCGGTATTGTTTTATGTACTGCTGTGGGGACATACTTGAGTACTTTTTGAAATCGCGGAAAAGCTGAGAAGTGCTGATATTGAAATAATCCGCCATTTTAACAATTGATATGTCCGACTGAAAATTATCCTTAATATAGGTTATCATGTGCTCAAAAGAAGCATTTTTTTCGTGGTCAAGCTTAAAATCGGGATTAATCAGAGAAAAGAAACGGTATAAATACGAAATCACCAAAAAATCGTTGCCGTCTGCGGAATATATCGGCAGTAGTTCGTCCATCATAGCCGAAACATCTTCTTCAAGCGAAAAACTGAATATCGGGAACTGGGCGCTTAAATTGCGGAAAGAAAGAGCGGAAACCGAGTCAGTGCCGTCAAAGCCGAGCCAGCTATATGTCCACGGCTCATCATTATCCGCGGTGTATTTCGCATGAATACCCGTCGGGATATAGAAGCCCTGACCGGCGCATATATCGTATTTTATATTATTCATTTCGAGTGTGCCTTTACCCTCGGTTACAAAATGCAAAAGATGGTGGTCGCGCGAAACCGGATCGAAATATTGATTTGGCGCACAAACCTCATTCCCGCACTGCGTGACATGGAGGGCGGAATTAACCGAGAAATCCGGATAAATTGAATACGCGTGATGAAACAATGCCGTCACTCCTTTACAGCTGAATTGCTTTTCAGTTATATTTTAGCAGTCTTATTTTAAAAAGTCAATAGACCGGCATAAAATATGCTAAATCAGTCGGAAAAATAGAGCATTCAAAAAGGGGTAAAATTTGCGGGGGAGGGGGTAATATCAGAAAGTTTGTCAAAATTGTTCCGAATTTGTTAAAATCAAGCTTTATATTTGTCGTATTTAATAAAGGTAATTTTGTTAATTGCTGTAAAATATTTATCTACTATTTGGGAAAAATATCGCAACGGCACAAACTTGCAAGATTAAGACAAATATTTGCAAGATTACATAATGGATTTTTTACACAAAAAGCATTAAAATGTTATGAAAAGGTTTATGTATTATTACTCAGGGGAGGATAACCAATGCGTAAAAAAACAAGAAATATTTTAATAATCGCTATAGCGGCTGTTTTGGTGCTTGCTGTAGCGGGCGGATCGACAGCTTGGTATTTTCTAAGTGATGACGATTCGATTGTCACAGAAGCAAAAAAGAAGAAAAAGAAAAAGAAAAAGAAGAAAACGACGAGCAGCACTTCCTCCGAGGAAAATCCCAATTATGACGGCGACGATTATGTTTTCGATCCCGACGATTGGGATCCGGGTCTTGTTACGGATGATGAGGAAGAAGAAAACAGCTCAGATGAAACGGAATCTCAGTCACCGTATGAGGTTGATTTGGATTACGTAGAGCCGTTGCCCGCCAATCAGCAGATAGCGTTTCAGACGTATCATTACGAAATGGACGGCTGGGACGAGGTGACAGGCGAATCGCAGTATAAGGTATTTAATTATTATTACTGCACGGACATAGTCACCTTAAAGAAGATAAAGGACGCGGGCTGTATGGCGTGGCTCGGAATAGGAAATCCGTTCGGCGGCGATTATGAGAACACCGAAATACCCGAGCAATGGATTGAAAACAAGAAAGTTATGGTCGACGCTATTAAGGCGGCGGGACTTTGGGACGCGGTCGCGGGTTTCCACGGCGAGGAGCTTATGCTCGGAATGTCGGGCGAGCAGTTCCGCATTATTACAAAGCATTTAAGCGATACATACCCGGGTAAAAGAATTTACTGCGTTCTGTCTTTATATGAGATAGACGGCGCCGCGCCCGACAGAGTGGTTGACCCGATGACCTACCGTACCTACGGTTATGTTACCGACATAGGCTACGACTGGTACGACAGCAATGATTATAATAAGCACAGGGAATATGTTATGAAAATGCTGGAGGGCGTCGGCAGAAAGAACGTCCGTATCTGGCTTTTCCCGACTACATACAGGCGCTTTAATGAACGCACCGCTGAGTACTGCTGTGAAAGCCTTGATATGTGCTACAGACTGCTTATGGACTTGAAGGACGAGGGCTATATCCCCGGCGGACTTGACTGCTATACTTGGGGCACCTTCGGAGGTGAGGACGGTATGGGACGTCTGTTTGATAAGGAAATTTGGGGCGACGAATATGACCTGTTACGCGACAAAATGCGCGAAATAGGGCAGAAGATATTAAACGACAGCTATCGTTATAAAGAAATAATGAACTAATACGGCAAATCGGCGAAAGCCTTAAAAAATATTTTTTAAAGGAGAATAAAAATGAAAGCAAAAAGATTAATCAGTATGTTGCTTGTTCTTGCGATTGTCGGTTCTTTCGCGTCCTGCCGCAAGAATCCGAAGTCGGACGGCGGCAGCGATTACGATTCCGATTACAGCTCGGACTGGTATGAGGACGACGAGAACACCGACGGTGAGAGCGACGATTCCCAGAACGGAACCGATTCCTCGGGCAATAAGGGCGGTACGAACGGCGGCTCCAACGGAGGATCGGGCGGCGGCACAAATACAGGCACAGGCAAACTTGAGGGCAATACATACTTAAGCGGTTTCCCGATTGTAAAGAAAAAGGAAAGCCTTAAGATTATGGCGATAACCCGTGCTTCGGATATCGGTGACACCAATAAATCCCAGTTCACCAAAACCTATTCCAAAATGACGAATATCGATATCAAGTTTGACCTTGTAACCGACGAAGCGATGTCTCAGCGCAAGACGCTGGCTCTCCAGAGCGGCAATTTGCCCGATATATTCGCCAGCGGCTGTAAGATTACAGATCAGGACGTTCAGCAGTACAGCTCCGAGGGCGTGTTTGTTGAAATAACCAAGGATATGCTTAAAAAGTATGCGCCTAACATTTACAAGTTCTATGATGATTACAAAATATGGGATTTGGTAAAGGCAACTGACGGTAAAATGTATTCCATTGCAAGCGGTACGCAGGACTTTAACTATGACCAGCATTATCTCTGGATAAACAAGACATGGCTTAATAAGTTAGGTCTTTCCATGCCGCAGACGATGAAGGATTT
>JBMNVM010000078.1:0-7324 GCA_050946805.1 Acutalibacteraceae bacterium
GTGCAATCGAATAAAGTGCTCTGGCATAAAGTATTTCATCATAGGTAACATAACCGTAGCGGTTAACCTCGTCCGCCCAGTCGCGCTTGTTATAAATACCCTCTTTGTACAAAAGTCCGGTTTTATCCGCCCGCTTTGAGAGAGCGCCAATGGCCTTGACCGCCTTTTCAAAAACAGTTGATTCATCGACAACAGTATCCGCAAAGGCTATATCGCCGGTGAATTTTATGTAATCAAAAAGCATCATCGCAAGGAAAGACGGGCTGTCAAAGTGGTCTCCCCACCATGCCGACCAGTCGGATTTTACGGCCGACGGGCAGGTGCCATCCTTCCCTATTCCCCTTGCAAGGGTGCAAATCTGCGCGCGTACCTTATCCAAATTGCCGTTGTACATTGAAAGAACCGTGAAATATGAATCCCTGTAATAGGTTCTAATAGGATACAGATAGTTGCAGCCGGCCATAAAGCCCTTGTATTCTCCAAAATCCTTGAAGTTTTGCAGGGCGCAGTAATACGCCGAGTAAAAAAGTGCCTTTTCCCTTTCATCAAGGTTACTTGGCAGTTTTATATTATCCATTTCCTCTTTCAAAGCCGCTTTCAAGGTTATAAAATTCTTTAAATTAGTTTCAATATCGGTAATACTTTCCTCATACGCGTAAATCATATTAATTTGCGGATTTTCGCAATCCAAGGTAAACCCGATTGCCGAATTTTCTTTAATAAACAATATGTCCCTGTCGGCTCTAAAGATTGCTTCACCTTCGGCTACGGTGCGGCTGTCGACCCTGCCTGCTTGCTTTGATACATAACCTGTAAGCCTTATTTCTACGGTATCGTGCTTGTTTTCCGTAATCAGGCGGTGGGTCATAAAGATGCCGTTTTCCTGTTTGGTTAAAAAGAGCTCGATTTCCAAAACAGCGGTCTTTAAATCTATTTTCACCGTTTGGCTTCTGCCCTTCATGTAAACCTCTTTGTCAAGAAGAACGTCCTGTATTACACCGTTATAACAAATGTTTACGAAGTTATGAAAATCTAAATTTATGGTTTCCTTATTCGCCCGCATATATCTGATAGCCGCGCCGCGACCGTTAAAGGTGGCTCCAAAGCGGTTGTTGGAAACATCGTAAACAGCCTCCTCGCAAAGCTTTCCGTAAGCGACTATTGCGCCGTTTTCAAACCTGTAATTCATAAAAATTTCTCCTTTTAGGTTATATTAAATCCAAAATTCCCATTTCGGTTATTTGAGAGCATGGAATAAAATCTTTTCTTCTTTTCTCGTTTATCTTTTTAAGTTCCTCATCATTATATCTTTCCGCGGCAAGCCTGAAGGGCAGTTTTTCGCCGTAGGCGCCATGGTCGTTTATCTGCCGATATTCCCAAAGGAAGGGATTATCGTAAAAAGGCTTAAAAAATTCAATGCATTTTTTCAAAGAATTGCCGTTAGAAGCCTCAAAGCCCCACAAATCTATTCCTTTGTGATAAGCGATTTCACAGATAATGGCGCAAGCGGTCATGTTGTATATTGAATAGGTATAGGAGCGGGTGCGGGTAATTTCGTCAATAAACTTGCCCTCACTGTCGACCTGATTTACCAAAATATCGGTTTTGTATTTTTCAAAGCACTCGTTTAAGAGCATTTCATCCCCTGTGAAGGCACAGTATGCCGCGACCTGCGTATTCCACCAGTTTGCGTGGTTGTTGAAATAATTTTTTTCCTCAAGCCCGTTTTCGCTTGTGTTAAGCCAGTGGGTATACTGCCTAAACCACTCTTTAAGCAATGAAATTTCCGTAGTGTACAATCCCGCTTCTTCGATAATATTGGCGCCGTTTACAACCTTTATCAGCTTTACCGTGTCAATAATACCAATGCCTCTGCCATTGCAGACACCCCTTATTGCCTGCGCATATTGCAGGTGCGGGGACATTTTGGTTTCCTCGTCCAAAAACCATACCTTTATAAGCTCAACAGCCTTTTTATAATATTCCGTTTTGCCAAGAAATAATCCTGCCTGCGAGAGCGCGCAAACCGCATTTGAAAGCCTTCCCATATCTTCAAGATGATGTTTGAATACATTCGGGTTGACCTCCCCATCTCTCCTGATATACGGTCCGTTCGGATTTTTTTCGTCCGGCCACCAGTAGGTACCCTCGCTGAAATAGTCATGCGGATTTCCGCTGGCAGCCGGGCTTTTGTGGAAAGTAACGCTCAAAGGCGTAGTTTTCATATACTCTTCCGCCAAATCTTCAAGCTCCCTTTTAAGGCGACGGTCGGTTTTGACAAGTTCTTTAACTGCAGCTATTCTTTTCTTTGACGTGAATATGTAACTCATAATATAGCCATCTCCTTTCGTGTCAACCCTGATGTTTTGCTAAAAGCTTTGTCAGTTTATCGGGGAAATTAACCGTCATTCCGTCAACACCGCAATCAAAGGCAAGTTCCATTAAGCTTTCGTCCGCCACGCCCCATGCACGAACCCTAAAGCCCTTGCTGTGCAGGTCATCAACCAATTCTGCGGTAAGAATTTCCGCCTTCGGGCATATCTCTTCCGCATTAATTGATTTTAAACTGTTTATTATATCATCATTAATTTCCCTTACAAGCCAGCCGATTGGAAATTCGGGAGCCAAAAGTCTAAACTTGCTTATATATTCAAAGCTGAAGGAGGTTACAACCGTTTTATTTGCCATATCGTATTTGCGTAAAAGTTCGGCGATCTCCTCTTCCACGCCTTCTCCTTTAAGCTCGATTGCAAAGGTTAAATTCTGATGTGATAAGTGCTGCAAAAAATCCTCAAAAAGCGGAATTTTATCATAAAAGCCGTTCTTTTTAACATGAAAATTTTGGAGTTCTTTATATGTATAATCCTCCACCGCGCCTGATTCGCCGGTTACTCTTTCAAGGGTATCGTCGTGAAAGAGGATCAGTTTTCCGTCTTTGGTTTTCCTGACATCGGTTTCAATTCCGTTGGCGCCCATGTAAATGCCGGTATAAAAGGCCAAAAGGGTGTTCTCCGGCAAATACTCGCTGGCGCCCCTGTGGGCATAGTTTACAAACTCTTTTTTCATGCTAAACTCCCCTTAAGTTTCTTGTGTTCTTATAATACGGCCTTTGCCGCTTTTAATAAGATTAATATACTGCTGAACCGTCTTAATCTCTTGTTCGGACTCTACTCCGCCGACCCCGATATCCTCAAGCCGGTGCGCATCAGAACCGCAGGTAATATAAATATTACTGTTTTTTGCAAACTCCTCCGCCTTTTTAGTAAAATTATCGTGGCGGGGATTTTCATTATAGATTTCAAATGCGTCAACATACTCGGGAGTGGGATAACACTTCCCGTCCCTGAACGGGTGTGCTTGAACCATAAAAATATTATTCTTACGGGCAATTTCTCGTATTTCTGCGATTGTTTTTTTATGGATATTCGGATACTCGTCCAAAAATTCTTTGGATATTCCATATAAAAGATAGTGGTTCGGGTTGTCAACACAGGAAATTTCTGCCGCGGGAAGTACATTCATTTTAAGCCTTTGCCCTTCCTGCTTTGACTTGTAGTATCCCGACAAAAAGGCCGTGGTTTTCATCTCCCACGGTATATCACCGTATATATCAATATTCACATCATTCAAATGATCGGTTATAAAAACGGTTTTATATCCCGCCTTGTGATACAAACGAATCATTTCGACAGCCCTTATTAAGGCACAATTGCTGCCTTCAAGGGTGTGAAGATGCGGCTCGGTTTTAAACATAAAATTACCTTCCTTTGGCTTAAGTATTAATTATTCTGCCTTATTAAAACAGCTTTAGTGCATCAAGAATGAATATCCAACCGAACAAGGTCAAAAGGCAGAATGCGGAGGAAATAACCACCACATGCGCCGCAAGCTTTTCATCGCCGCCCATCTGCTGCGCCATCGCAAAGGAGGAAACGGCAACCGGTGAACCAAAGGCCACCATAAGGCAGGCCAGCGCCTCGCCGTGAAAGCCTAAAAGGACGGCCATACTAAGCATAATCATCGGAACAATTATAAGCCGCGCCGCCACGGTAACGACAACCTCGCGAAGATAGCCCTTTAGACTCGAAAAAGTAAAGCTGGCGCCCAAAACCACCATTGCAAGCGGGGAAGCGATTTTGGAGATATCCCTTACCGCATTTTCAAAAAAGATTGGCAGCTTTATTTGCAAAGCAAGAAATACCACTCCGATTCCGCAGGCGATAACCAGCGGATTGGTAATAATCCCTTTTAAAAGCTTCTTAAAGTGTATGTTCCCGTCCCTAAACCGTTCTAAAGCGATAACCGCAAGAATGTTAAAAAGCGGCACTATTACGGCAACCATCAAGGATGCCAGCCCGCCCGCGTTTTCACCGCAAACGTATTTTACAAGCGGAAGGCCTAAAATTGAAAAGTTTGACCGAAAAATGCCCTGAAAAATCACTCCGCGTTTTGGATTGTCCTTTGAAATCAGCAAAACCGCAAAATATCCTAAAATAAATATAACCAAAATACCGCTTACGGTAAAGGCGATAAGCTTTAAATCCATAACTTTTGTAAGCTTTGTGCCATATATGTTGTGAAACAACAAAATCGGCAGAAACACCTTGAAAACCAGCTTGTTCATGGTATCGAAAGTGTTTTTGTCCGCAAGTTTAAGCCTTTTTAAGAAATATCCTAAAAGCATTATTAGAAAAATCGGCATTACCGACTCAAAAGATAATTTTAAACTCTCCATAAATATCCATATCTTCCTGAAAATTTATATCTATTATATTACTTCCCGACCCGTTTTTCAAGCAAAACGGACAAAACCCGCCAATAATGCAAAAAGGAACACGTGATTTATGTTTTGCGTGCTCCTTTACATGATTTTTATTTGTTTAGGGTTAATTTTGCTTTCTTCCAAACCCGTTAGTAAATTAATCCTTTTATTTCTTAAAATAATCAAATACGGCCTTCCATGCAGGTTCGGCGTAGAATCTGTGCCCTTCGTCCCCGAAAATCAGGCGGCAGTTGTTTTCGGCACCCGCGGCTTTATATAACCTTGTAATTGTCATAAAGCACTTTTCAACCCCGTCTTTCGGGAAAATATTATCCTGCTTGCCCGCGATTACAATCAAAGGGCGCGGCGCTATCATTCCGGCAAGATCGCCCATTTCAAAGAAGTTTGCGATATTCGGCACATAATTGCAGGCACAATGGTGCATGGCGCCTATGGAATCAGCAAAGGTGCAGACCGAGCATGAGGGTACAGCTATTGCAATACGCTCATCAAGGCAGGCGGCGTAATAGGTCGCCGTACCGCCTCCCGAGTTGCCGACACATACGATTTGGTCGAGGTTCGCTTGCGGAAAATATTTTTCCACAACATCAATAGCCCTTTGAATATCCCAAACCCGCTCACCGATTGTGGTTCTGCCGGTAAGCATGGCTGTCACTGCAGACAAATAGCAGTCCGGCCCTTCAGGAGTGCCACCACATTCGCCAAAGTTTCTTTGCTCTATAGCCAGCGCGCAAAATCCGTTGCTTCCCGCCTGAATGGCAAAGTCCCTGTCCCCTGCCACCTTTTCGCCGGGGTATTTGGTTTTGCCGAGGGATATATGCATCCCCTTGCTGTGCCCTTGAAGGCAGATTGCCAGCGGCAGCGGCTTTGTAGCGTTTTCGGGTGTTATAAAGGCGCAGCGAACATAATAATCGGCTTCGCTTTGAAATACGAAGTATGTAATGGAAATACCGTTTTCGGTCTCCTTTGAAGTAATTGTAAAATTGTCCTCACATTCTTCGAAAGGCAGTCCCAAAAGGTTATTAAGCTTTTCTCTCGCCTTAATCTGCCATTCACCGAAATTATCGGTTTCCTTATAAGCCATTAAAGGCGCTGCGCTACGCAGCATCGCGCGGTTTTTTTCAATCGGACTGGACGGGTAATGCATTTAATCCAACCTCTTTCAAATATTTTTTGATGATAAATTAATTTATATGAAGCGGCATCTTTTCGGCTGCCGCAAAATTTTCGGTTATCAATTTAAATCACAAAATCGAATTAAGCCCAGATAATCCAAAGTAAAATATAACCTGTCAAAACGGCCGTAAGCGTAAATGGAACACTTATTTTCATAAACTCGCCTGTGTTAACCTCATATCCGTCCTTGCGCAAAATCCCGATACCTGCAATATTGGCCGATGCGCCTATCGGTGTGATATTGCCGCCCAAGGTTGCGCCGGCTATCAGTCCTAAATAAAGGATGGTCGGTTCAATTCCCATAGCAGCCGCAATAGAAGCGGTTACGGGCAGCATGGTCGCGACATAGGGGATATTGTCAATAACAGCGGAAATGGCTACGGATGCCCAGACTATAAGAGTGTAGATTAAAAACAGATTGTCATTACCAAGTCTTACGAATAACGAACCTATATCATCAATAACCCCAACCTCTTTTATGCCGGCGATTAAAATAAACAATCCCGCAAGCAGTCCGAGTGTGGTATAGTCTATTTCTTTCAGTGCATCAATAACGGTGTTTTTGTCCTTTGTTTTAATATATTTGCGCAGTAGCCCGATAATCAGCAGACTTACACAAATAATGCCGTTGGTTATAGCCGGTTTATTCTCAAAGACTGAAGCGCCTATCAATAAAGCAATTATTCCTACCAACAATACGCTGGGGAAATAGTCGGTCACCACGGTTTTTTGCAAAACGACTGTGGGTTGTTTGAATTTTCTGAATAACCACAGCAAAATAAACATTGTCAAAAAGGCACCGAGCTCTACCACCCAGAAAATCCCCGGTTTGCCTTTGTACCAGAAAAAGTCAAGAAAGTTCATATTGGCTGCTCCGCCAAGCAATATCGAGGTTGTATCCCCTACCAAGGTCGCGGCGCCCTGAAGGTTTGAGGAAATGGCAATGGCGATTATGCTTGGTACCGGCGATATTTTCTGCTTTTTGGAAATGTTAAGAGCGACCGGCGCTACCATTAATACGGTGGCGACATTATCAATAAATGCCGAAATAATTCCGGAAAACAAAGCCAACGATACCATAGCCCATTTTACGTTTGGCACCTTTTTCATAATTATATCCGCTAATTTTGAGGGCATTTTCGATTCATTAAAAAGGGAAACCACCCCCATTGTGCCGGCAATCATCAAAATAACATTCCAGTCGATTGCGGCAAAGTAATTGAAGGACGGCAGCAGACCTACCCTCCCCAGCAGCACAAAGACCAGTGCGGCAAAAAGTGCTATTTGAGCCCGATATTTTGAAAATACCAGCAAACACACATAGGTTGCCAAAAACAGTATAAGCGCTACGGTTTTTTCTTGCAT
>JBMNVM010000079.1:0-7313 GCA_050946805.1 Acutalibacteraceae bacterium
ATATCTTGAACAGATAATACCGGTCTTAAACCGGGCGGGTTTTTTGCAGACATCAAGGGGTTATCAGGGAGGCTATCGCCTGAGCAAATCCCCCGAAAAATACACGGTTGGCGAAATTCTTCGCGCGACCGAGGGCAGCACAGCTCCCGTTTCCTGTCTTGAGCAGGATCCGAATACCTGTCCGCGCCGCGGCGAATGTGCAACCCTTCCGGTCTGGCAGGGGCTTCAGCGTGTTGTGGATGAATATTTGGACTCTATTACGCTTCAAAGTATTTTGGACGATATAAACGAAAAAGCCGGAAACACATACAACATATAACAAGCTATTTTACCAAAAATTTATGAAATGCTAATAATTCATATAAAACCTATTGACAAAGTAGGTAATCATGATTATAATACAAATAACATAGAAAAGAAGGTGGTTGGAAAATAGTGAAAAACTTATTTGAAGAGCTGGTTCGTGCTAATTTCCGTTTTGGTCGAATGTGTAGATAAGGTTGAAAAAACAAAATCTTTATCTATATATAAAACCAAAAAGGAGAAGAATATATGAAAAACTACAGATTTGAAACCATACAAATTCACGCCGGACAGGAAACCCCCGATCCCGCAACAGATGCCAGAGCAGTACCCATTTACGCGACAACTTCTTATGTATTTAAGGATTCTGCCCAAGCGGCCGCCCGTTTTTCTTTGAGTGAGGGTGGAAACATATACACAAGGCTTATGAATCCGACATCTGACGTGTTTGAAAAGCGGATTGCCGCATTGGAAGGCGGTATCGGCGCTTTAGCTACCGCTTCGGGCTCGGCGGCCATTTCATACGCGGTACAGAATATCGCGGTTGCCGGCGACCATATTGTATCCTCCTCCCTTATTTACGGCGGAACACGCAACCTGTTTGCAAACACCCTTCCTGAACAGGGTCTTACCACAACGTTCGTAGATCCTACGGATCCCGAAAATTTTGAAAGGGCTATAAAGCCTAACACAAAGCTTATTTTCGCGGAAACGCTTGGTAACCCGAATTCAAATGTGGTTGACCTTGAGAAAATCGCCGAAATTGCCCATAAGCATGGTATTCCCCTTATTGTAGATAACACCTTTGCCACCCCGTATCTGCTTCGTCCCATTGAGTACGGCGCGGACATTGTGGTACATTCGGCCACGAAATTTATAGGCGGTCATGGTACCGTAATGGGCGGCGTAGTGGTGGATAGCGGAAATTTCGACTGGGCGCAAAATGACAAATTCCCCGGTCTGTCAAAACCAAATCCGTCCTATCACGGTGTTGTATTTACCGATGCAGTCGGCAAAGCCGCTTATATTATTAAGTTAAGAACCACGCTAATGAGGGATCAGGGCGCTGCAATTTCACCCTTTAACTCCTTTTTACTGCTTCAGGGTCTTGAAACCCTGTCTTTAAGGGTGGAACGCCATGTACAAAATGCCTTAAAGGTTGTGGATTTCCTTAAAAACCATCCTCAGGTCGAAAGGGTAAACCACCCTTCACTGGCGACAGGGCGTGAAAAAGAACTGTATGATAAATATTTCCCGAACGGTGCCGCTTCAATATTCACCTTTGAAATAAAGGGCGGTGCCGAAAAAGCAAGGAAATTCACCGAAAGTTTGAAGTTATTCTCGCTGCTTGCAAATGTAGCGGACGTAAAATCACTTGTAATCCACCCCGCTTCCACCACCCACAGTCAGTTAACCGAACAACAGCTGCTTGAATCCGGAATTACGTCATCCACTGTTCGACTGTCGGTAGGCACCGAACATATTGACGATATTTTGGAAGACTTAACCCAAGGCTTTGAAGCCGTAAAATAAAAATAAACTTTGAAAGGAAAATCGCTATGGCCAACATTTACAAAACCGCCGACCAACTGATCGGAAGAACACCGCTTCTTGAACTTACGCATATTGAGGAAAAATACGGTCTTAAGGCTAAAATTGTAGCAAAGCTTGAATATTACAACCCCGCAGGCTCGGTTAAGGACAGAATTGCAAAGGCGATGATTGACGATGCCGAAGCCAGCGGCAAACTGGTACCCGGCTCTGTCATAATCGAGCCGACCTCCGGCAATACCGGAATCGGTCTGGCGGCCGTTGCGGCGGCTCGCGGATACCGCATAATAATCGTAATGCCCGAAACCATGAGCGTTGAACGCCGCCAGCTTATGAAGGCCTACGGAGCCGAGCTTGTGCTTACGGACGGAGCCAAAGGAATGAGGGGCGCCATTGAAAAGGCCGATGAACTGGCAAAGGAGATCCCGAACAGCTTTATTCCCGGACAGTTTGTAAACCCCGCCAACCCCAAGGTTCACTTTGAGACCACCGGCCCCGAAATTTGGGACGACACCGACGGAAATATCGATATTTTCGTTGCCGGAGTTGGAACCGGAGGCACTATTACCGGTGCCGGAAAATACTTAAAATCCAAAAAACCGGATTTGAAGATTGTCGCTGTTGAGCCTAAAAGCTCCGCGGTGCTTTCCACCGGTGTTCCTGGCGTTCATAAAATTCAGGGAATCGGCGCCGGCTTTGTGCCAGATGTGCTTGATACCACCATCTATGATGAAATAATCACAGTGGAAAATGAGGATGCCTTTGCAACCGGCAAACTTATCGGAAAGAGCGAGGGTGTGCTTGTGGGCATCTCCTCAGGCGCTGCAGCCTTTGCCGCAATAGAGCTTGCGAAACGCCCCGAAAATGAAGGAAAGACCATAGTCGTAGTTCTTCCCGATACGGGTGAGCGTTACCTTTCAACCCCATTATTTCAAGATTAATTTTAAGACTATTTTTAAAAAGAAGGACTTTGTATGAAAATATATGCCGATAATGCTGCAACAACCAAAATGAGCCGTACAGCGATTGATACTATGCTGCCGTACATGGATAAAATCTACGGCAACCCGTCAAGCCTGCACAGCTTTGGACAGCAAGCGGCAGAAGCTTTGCAAAGCGCAAGAGAAACAGTAGCCGACTGTCTTGGCTGTTCGCCGAAGGAGATTTACTTCACCTCCGGCGGCAGCGAGGCAGATAATCAGGCAATAATTTCCGCGGCACGCATTGGTGCTTCAAAGGGCAAAAAGCATATCATATCCACCGCCTTTGAGCACCATGCAGTTTTGCATACCTTAAAGAAGCTTGAAAAGGAAGGATTCGAAATAGAGCTTCTGCCGGTGGGGACTGTCGGTACCGTTACGGCAAAGCAGGTTGAAGATGCCATAAGAGACGACACATGCCTTGTAACGGTTATGTATGCCAATAACGAAATCGGCTCGGTGCTGCCAATTGCGCAGATCGCTGCCGTATGCAAGGAAAAGGGCGTGCTTTTCCATACCGATGCTGTACAGGCAGTAGGCCATTTGCATATTGACGTTAAAAAACAGAATATTGATATGCTCTCCCTTTCCGCTCATAAATTCCACGGCCCGAAGGGTGTGGGTGCGCTTTATGTAAGGCAGGGTATCCGCCTTCACAATTTGATTGAGGGTGGCGCTCAAGAGCGCGGCAAACGCGCGGGAACCGAAAATATTCCCGCAATCATGGGTATGGCTGCGGCATTAAAAGAGGCATGCGATAACATAGACCAAAACGCCGCCAAAGTGTCTGTGCTAAGAGACAAGCTGATAGAAGGATTATCAAAAATCCCGCACTCAGCCTTAAACGGCGACCCTGTAAACCGTTTGCCGGGCATTGTAAACTTCTGCTTTGAGGGTATTGAGGGCGAGAGCCTTTTGCTCCTTTTGGATGCAAAGGGGATCTGCGCTTCCTCCGGCAGTGCCTGTACCTCCGGTTCACTGGATCCGAGCCATGTGCTGCTTGCCATCGGCAGACCGCACGAGGTTGCCCACGGTTCTCTTCGCTTGTCCCTTTGCGAATGGAACACCGAGGAAGAGGTAGACTATATATTAAAGGAAACACCGGTTATTATTGATTATCTTCGCAATTTATCACCCATGTGGAAAGACCTTGTGAGTGGTAAAAGGCAGTTTATCCTGTAAAGGAGGAATAAAAAAATGGCTTTATATACAGAAACCGTAATGGATCATTTCATGAATCCGAGAAATGCCGGCAGTATTGAAAATGCCGACGGTGTAGGCGAAGTCGGAAACGCCAAATGTGGCGATATAATGAAAATGTACCTGAAAATCAAGGACGGGGTCATTGAGGACGTAAAGTTTGAAACCTTCGGCTGCGGCAGCGCGATTGCCTCCTCCTCCATGGCCACCGAGATGATAAAGGGCAAAACCATCGACGAAGCTTTGAAGGTTACCAACAAGGATGTTGTGGAAGCTCTTGGGGGGCTTCCCGTCCACAAACTGCATTGTTCCGTTTTGGCTGAAGAGGCTATAAAAGCAGCCGTTCAGGATTATTACGAAAAGAACGGAATAGACTACGATAAAAGCGGGTTCCCCGACTGCGAAAGCTGCGGGCACTGCGAAGGCTGCAGGATGGTTTGATGAAAAAGGTTTTAATTGCCATGAGCGGCGGCGTGGACTCGAGCGTCGCCGCTTATCTTTTGAAAAACGAAGGGTATGAGTGTATCGGCTGCACCATGAAGCTGTATGCAAACGAGGATATCGGCATATCCGCCACCCGCACCTGCTGCTCCCTATCCGATGTGGAGGATGCGCGAAGCGTGGCGCACCGTCTTAAAATGCCCTATTACGTCTTTAATTTTACCGATGATTTTAAGGAAAAGGTAATCGACAAATTTGTTCAAAGCTATCAAAACGGCAAAACCCCCAATCCATGTATTGACTGCAACAGGTACATGAAATTTGACAAGCTTTATGAGCGCGCAAGGATTCTCGGCTGCGATTATGTGGCAACGGGGCATTACGCCCGCATTGTCAAGGAAAACGGAGAATACCTTTTAAAAAAGGGATTGGACGACACAAAGGATCAAAGCTATGTGCTGTACCAAATGACCCAAGAACAGCTGGCGCATACCCTTTTCCCGCTCGGAGGTTTAAGCAAAGCCGAAACGCGGGAAATAGCCGAAGAAAACGGATTTTTGAACGCAAATAAGCCTGACAGTCAGGACATTTGCTTTGTCCCCGATGGTGATTACGCAAAGGTTATTTCAAACTATTCCAATTTCAGCCAAACAGCCGGCGACTTTATCGATAAAAACGGTAAGGTATTAGGCCGGCACAAGGGTATTATTCACTATACCATTGGTCAGCGGCGGGGTCTTGGCATTTCGGCGCCACAGTCGCTTTATGTATGCGCCATTTCCCCGAAAGATAACACCGTAACCCTTGGAAGCGAAGCCGATTTGTACAGTACCGAGACTTCCCTTTTAGATGTAAACTGGATATCCGGCACCACACCGAAAGAGCCGGTGCGTTGCTTTGTAAAAATCCGATACCGCCAAAAAGAACAGCCTGCCACCGTCATTGCAACCGGCGATATTACGGCAAAGGTGGTATTCGACCAGCCGCAACGGGCCATCACACCCGGTCAGGCGGCGGTATTCTATGACGGGGACACCGTTTTAGGCGGCGGAGTAATTGACTGTTGAAATTGCAATTTGCCCGCAAGCACTCATTTTATAGTACGGTAAGTCAGCCCTAATTACAGCTTACCCTTAAAAAGTAAACAGGCACTCTGGTTTTTTACACAGAGTGCCTGTTTTTATTCAATAATTATATGGCGAATTATTTTTTAATGTTTTTTATATCCGCATTTCGGGCAAACGCCGTCCTCGCCCAATGCAACGCCGCATAAAGGACAGCGGTCAATAGCCTTTTTAGGCTCGTACTCCTCGGTAGCGCCGTTTACTCCGCTTGTAAAGGTGATTTTTACAATATTAAGCTTGTCCTTAAGTAAATCGTAGACAATTTTAATCATACCCTCAACCGTCATGGTCTCCTTTGTAACAACCAGACGGCATTCGGGATAGGCGGTCGCAAGCTCGGTCTTAAAGGCCGGGCCTTTCTGCATATTGGTAGGCGCGCCGTTTTTAATCCCCTGTTTTTCGTAAACATCAAGTATTGCCGGCAGCAGCGGGTCATCCTCTCTTAAAATAATGGCATGGTCGAAGTTTTGAAGAACCTCCCAAGCGATTTTCTTAATTTCGTTGCACGGAAATACCATGTTAACCCCCATGTTTACAGTATCTTCCACTTCGATTGTCAGTATTCCGGTATGTCCATGCAGATACTGTGCTTCGCCTTTGAACCCATAAAATCTGTGTGCATACTGCAGGTCTAACGTTGTAAAGCTTCTCATAACCATTCTCCTTAATTTATATTTACGAACCTTTTTGGCTCGTATGCGCACATATGGTAATTGAAGGGTGGTAATTTTTCATTAGTAGTCAGTGTCGATTATTGTAAATATTATACCTTATAAAGCGAAAATTGTCAAATAATAACTAAAATAATTCCAAATGGTCGATATTATTTATTTAACTTGCGCTTTGCTTGTCAATTACATTCCTTTTTTATACATTTTTCGACAAAGTTTACAAACGCATTTGCCTGTTCTTCCAAAAACTTATAACTTTCATTAAGATTCAGTTTTCCGTCACCGTCAAGCAGCTTCCAAGCGTTCGGAATAGTTACACGCGGCTGGTTCATAACCCTCATATCAAGAAAGCTGATTAAGGTTACCAAATGGTCTTGCGCCAGTCCCGTTCCGGCCATGCCGAGGGAAATTCCGCTTATTGCCGCCAGTTTGCCCTCAAGTACTTGTGGTTCGGTGTCGCTAATCGGGCGAGAGAGCCAGTCGATTAAATTTTTAAGCACTCCGGGGAAAAAGTGATTGTATTCGGGTGTAAAGAACCATATTGCATCGGCGCATTTAACCTCCTCTCGGACACGTTTTACGGCTTCGGGTGCAGGGAACTCGATGTCTTCATTCATAAAGGGGACATCACTGTAATCAAGCAGTTTAAAGTCGGCTCTATCCCCTATTATCTCTTTTGTAATCAGAGCCAACTGCCGGTTAAATGATTCTTGGCGCAGCGACCCTACAACAGCCAAAATTTTTACTTTTTCCATAAAAACCTCTCCTTTTCGTTTTAATCGTATTGTAAACTTAAATGAAAGTTGAGAACCTCTCAAGCCTTTTGGTATAATGGTTTCACCACAAAACGCATTTTCTCCCAAAAAGAAAGAGAGGTCCTCATGATGAAATCATATCATATTACTTGCCCAAAGTGCAACAACAATCTTCATTTCTATCGTTATGGCAGAGATCCTGATGGGTATCAGAAGTATCAATGCCGGTCTTGCTATCACCAGTTTGCACCCGAACGCCCGAGGGCACAGGGGAAAACTGGTGAGCGG
>JBMNVM010000080.1:0-7277 GCA_050946805.1 Acutalibacteraceae bacterium
AATGTAAAAAGTTTCTTAATAGTCATTATAAAAATTTATCGGAGATACCGGACTGTCGGAATCTCCGAATTTGTTTCTTGCTATTTTTATAAATTTGAATTATTATATAATCAAAGTATTTGGGGGTAATATTATGAGTACAGAAATTGAAACAAAACAAAAACGGCTCTTTATAATTATTGTATCCGCACTGGTGGTAATGGCCATAGTAGCGGCGGCATTTTTATTGAAAGGAGCCTCCAAAATCAATGCAAACGATCTTCTTGTCAACGCAAAATGGACACGGTTAAACAAAGAGACACTTGAAAAAATAAGAATTGTTTTTCACGAAAACGGTGATTATTACTATCACTGTGATTGCGGCGAGCCTATTGATGACAGCGATATATATAACAAATATGAATATGATACTACGAAAAGGGAAATTACCCTTACGGGTCAAAATTCAAAAAAGGACACGGTAAAGGTTGTTTATTGCGATGAATATTACTTGGCGCTAAAGTTTTCAAACGATTTAGCGATTTTTAAAAATGAGAAATCTAATATATACGATGTATTAAGCAAATCCTCAATAGAGGTTGGCGATTTGCCGGTTATGTATGTAACCATTTTAAGTTACGAAAACGGCAAGCTGACTGTGGCACCCTATGATTATGACGGCGATGCCCATAAGAGTTTTGTCGATTGCATTTATACCATAGATGTTGCAAATGACGCAATTTTTGAATCGTATTCCTTTACATACGAAAACGGCAAGGAAAAATATGAAGATTACAAGCAGTTAGGTAAAGATGATTATAAAAATATTGGTAATTACTACACCGTAGGATATGTCGAGCTTGACAAGGAAGGTAAGGTTTCGGCCGTCACTTTTTATGGCAAGACCGAAGTATTTACAAAGTAGTTTAAATTTCCTTTAATCTAACCTTATATTTTGAATTTTTAAAATTTATACAAAAGTAAGCCGACTGTTACAAGCCGGCTTATTTTAGTTTATTTTATTACCAATTCAAGACATTTACTCCCGCATAGTTCACAGCTTCTATCATCCGGCTGATGTGATCCGACGAAAAATACCAATTCACCGTCCGGTACTGTGCGGTTTCCGTTTTCATCAACTGCCATAAGCCAGTATTTATTAACGGTTATTTTGACATCTTTGCTTTCTTTAGGGTTCAGCGGAACGCAAGCGATAGAACAAAGCTGATAATTCGGGGTTCTTATATTGCTGTCACTGAATTTTGCGTAAACCTGTAATTTTTCCTTTGTGGCAAAATCTCCTTTGTTTTCCACGGTAACCTTCAAAATATATTCATTGTCATTTTCCGTTTCTAATGATAAGTTACTGTATTCAACATTTGTAAAGCTTAAACCGTAACCGAATGGGTATAACGGTTGGCTTTTAATGTAGCGGTATGTACGCCCGTCCATAGAATAATCACAGAAATCGGGTATATAGTCATCATTATTGTAGAAGGTAACAGGAAGCCTGCCGCTGGGAGAAAATTCGCCGGCGATAAGCTGGGCAACGGCAAGACCGCCCAGGGCACCGGGATACCAAGCCTGAATAACGGCTTTTGCGTGTTTTCTTAAAGGTTCTCCGATATCAATCGCACTGCCGCTCATTAAAACAACAATAAAATTTTCACAGTTTTCACAAACCTTTTCCGCCAATTTCTGCTGTAACTCCGGCAGTTTTAAGCTGCGCCTGTCTCCGCTGTCGAAAACCTCGCAATCAAGATTCATATGCTCGCCTTCGACAGTGCGGTCATACCCTAAACAAAGTATGGTCAAGTCCGCCTCCGATGCAAATGCTGCACCTTCGTACATCTGGTTGTTGAATTTAAAGGGCTTTTCCTTGAAAATTTCAAATCCGTTTGCTACCCTGACATTTTTCTCGCCAAATACGGCACGGATTCCGTCAGCTACCGTGAAATACTTTGAAGAATGACCGTTGTAGTTGCCCTCAAGCGCAGTAATTGAGTTGGCGTTGGGGCCGACTACCGCAATTTTAATATTGTCTTTATTCTTAAGGGGCAAATAGTTGTTTTTGTTTTCTAATAACACAAGGCATTCTCTGGCAGCCTCAAGATTTAGCGCACGATGCTCTTCACAATCGACTTTGTCAAAAGGAATATCTGAATATGGTCTGTTTTCTTCAAACTCTCCAAGCATATATCTTATGGCGAAAACATGTTCAAGCGCGTTTTCTATCTCATCTTCGGTGATTAAATCCAACTCATAGGCTTCCATCAGATATTGGTAAGCATTGCCGCAGCTTAAATTGCAACCGTTATTAAGAGCAAGAGCGGCGGCTTCCGGCATGGTTTCAACAAGATTATGACCACCGGTAAAATCATTAATAGCCGAGCAATCCGAAACAAAATATCCTTCAAAGCCCCAAAGCTCTCTTAGTATTTTCATAAGAGTCGGGCTTGCACAGCACGGTTCTCCGTTTGTTCTGTTATAAGCGCCCATAACACCCGCAACACCGGATTTTACACACCATTCAAAGGCGGGTAAGTATGTCTCCCATAAATCCTGTTTTGTAACCTTTGCATTGAAGCTGTGCCGAAGCTTTTCGGGGCCGGAATGAACGGCAAAGTGCTTTGCACATGCTGCGGATTTCAAAAATTCACCCTTTCCTTGAAGACCGCTAATGTACTGCGTAGCCATTGTTGCAGTCAAAAAAGGGTCTTCTCCGAAGGTCTCCTGACCTCTGCCCCAACGGGGATCGCGGAAAATATTGATGTTAGGCGCCCAGTAAGTAAGCCCTTTAAAAATGCCGCGGTCGCCGAATTTAACCGATTTATTGTATTTTGCGCGACCTTCGGTAGATACTGCATCGGCCACGTTGTAAACCAGTTCACTGTTAAAGGTTGCGGCAAGCGCTATTGCCTGTGGGAAAACAGTAGCGGTGCCTGCACGGGCAACGCCGTGTGCAGCCTCGTTCCACCAGTTGTATTCATGAATCCCGAGCCTTTCAATAGCAGGGGAATCATAACAAAGCTGTGATGTCTTCTCCTCAATAGTCATTTGCGATATCAGTTTTTTCGCTTTTTGCTTTGCTTCTTTAAAATTCATAACGTAACTCCTACCTAAATAATATTTCGTTTAAAATACTGTTCAGATATTCCTGACTGCCGCTTGAAGGAAGTTTGGGCGAACCTAATTTTTCGGCGTATTCCGCAAGCTCGCTTAAGGTTACCGCACCGTCAATAATCTTTTTTCCGATTCCGCCGTTAAAGCTTGCATATCGGTTTTCGATAAATTTGTCAAGCCTTCCATCCTCAATAATGGCAGCCGCTTTAATTAGTCCCAAAGCAAAGGCATCCATGCCTAAAATATAGCTTAAAAACATATCTTCAGCGGTATTGCTTGCTCGTCTGGTTTTTGAATCGAAATTGAATCCGCCGGTCAGTCCGCCGGCTTTAAGGACTTCATACATGCATAAGGTGGTTTCATAAACATCGGACGGGAATTCGTCTGTATCCCAACCGAGAAGGTAATCGCCCTGATTTGCGTCAATAGAGCCTAACATCCCGTTAATTGCTGCAACGCGCAATTCGTGCTGGAAAGTGTGCCCCGCAAGTGTGGCATGGTTGGCTTCGATATTTAACTTGAAATCCTTATCAAGCCCATATTGTCTAAGAAATCCGATTGCAGTTGCGGCGTCAAAATCGTATTGATGCTTCATTGGCTCTTTTGGTTTGGGTTCAATGTAAAAGTCCCCGGTAAATCCGATGGAACGGCCGTAATCAACCGCCAAATGCATAAGACGCGCAATATTATCCAGTTCAAACTTCACATCGGTGTTAAGAAGGGTTTCATAACCTTCTCTGCCGCCCCAAAAAACATAGCCTCTGCCGCCCAAGCGGACGGTTATGTCAAGAGCCTTTTTAATCTGCGCTGCTGCAAAGCAATAAACGTCGGCCGAGTTTGTACTTCCCGCACCATTCATAAATCGCGGGTTGGAGAACATATTGGCAGTACCCCAAAGGCACTTAATGTCGGTTTTCTCCATTTTCTCTAAAATATATTCGGTTATTTCATCAAGGCGGCGGTTGGTTTCCTTAATATCATTGGCTTCGGGAACAAGATCAACATCGTGGAAACAAAAATAACGAATACCAAGCTTCTCCATAAATTCAAAGCCCGTATCAACTTTCGCTTTCGCGTGCTCCATTGTCCCGATTCTTTCACCAAAGGATTTATCGCAGGTGTCTTTTCCAAACATATCAGTCCCCGCAGCGCACAGATTATGCCACCAAGCCATCGCGAAGGGGAGGTGTTCTTTCATCGGTTTACCTAAGATAATACGCTCAGGGTTATAAAACTTAAAAGAAAAGGGATTTTTGCTGTTTGGACCTTCATATTTTATGTGTTTGATGCCGGGAAATTTTTCGCCCATTTAAATCACCTCATATAATTTCCTTATAAAGATTTTTAATTTCAGGATAAATTTTAATGAATTTTTGGTATTGTTTTTCATAACGCGCGACAGTTTCGGGGTCGGGGGATACTGTTTTTGTAATTTTAACAAAACTTTTTGAAGCTTCTTTAACAGAAGAAAACTCGTTGCAGCCAACCATCGCAAGCATTGCCGCCCCAAGGCCGGGACCTTCCTCGGTTGCCGGAATCTGAATGGTTATATTAAGAACATTTGCCATAATTTTTTGCCATAAGGCGGATTTTGCACCGCCTCCGCATAAGGTACTGGTAGCAATACTGCTGCCGGTCTGCTTTACAATTTCAACACTGTCCCGAATAGCAAAGGCAACACCCTCAAGCACCGCCTGTACCATATCAGAGCGCTTTGTATTCATCCTCATTCCGATAAATAAGCCTTTAGCGTTTGTATCGTTAATAGGGCTTCGCTCACCCATTAGGTAGGGGAGAAAGAAAACGTGATTATTGCCGAGCTTATCGTCTGTAATACCGCTTTCTTCGGCTTTATAATCATCAGTACCCAATATATCATTACAAAACCATTTATTGCAGGATGCGGCCGATAGGACAACCCCCATATAGTGCCAGCCGCCATCTGCGTGACAGAAATTATGAAGCGCATTGTTGGAAAGCGGGGAAAAACGGTTTTGCGGAATAAATACCGTTCCCGAAGTTCCAAGCGATATATTGCATTTGCCGCTTCCTACCGTACCGGTTCCCACAGCCGCCGCAGCATTGTCTCCCGCACCTGCAACAACAATTGTTCCGGCATTAAGTCCCAATTCGCCCGCAACCTCCGGCAAAAGTGTACCCGTTACTTCAAAGCTGTTATATAATTTCGGCAACAGGTCTTCAGAAATATTGCAAATTTCAAGCATATCTTGCGCCCAGCATTTGTTTTGCACATCAAGCAAAAGCATACCCGAAGCATCGGAATAATCAGTACAATGTACTCCCGTCAAACGGTAATTAAGGTAGTCCTTTGGAAGCATGATTTTGCTTATCTTTCTGAAATTTTCCGGTTCGTTTGCCTTAAGCCATATAAGCTTTGGAGCAGTGAAACCGGCAAAAGCAATATTTGCGGTCAGTTCGGAAAGTCTTTTCGTACCGATAGTCCGGTTAAGGTATTCGGTCTCCTTATCGGTTCTTCCGTCATTCCAGAGGATGGCGGGGCGTATTACGTCATCATCCTTGTCAAGTATTACAAGCCCGTGCATTTGTCCCGCAATACCTATACCGCAAATTGATGATTTATCATACTCTGCGGTCAATTCTTTTACACCGGACACAAAAGCGTTCCACCAGTCTTCCGGCGACTGCTCACTACGGTTAGGCGCGGGGTAGCTGACTTCATAAGAGCGGGCAACCGTTTTTACAATTTTCCCGTCGTTTCGCACCAATAAAAGCTTTAAGGCCGATGTGCCAAGATCCGCACCGATAAAATATTTCATATTTTCCCTCCTAAAACGATTGTGTTAAAGGAATGAGGTTTTAAGCAGTAATTTTTATTATTTATGGTAACAATCTTTTCAAATTCAAAAGGATTCATAATAACCGCAACAACGGTGCCGTCTGTATTCCTGAATACAGTGCTGTTTGAACTGAAATCACCGCTTGTACTAAGCATTACGGCACCCCGTTTTACACTGTGCGCAAAATGCTTTATACAGTAAAAATCCGGAGTATATTGATAATCTTTACCGCTTACGGTAATAAGCGAATTTTGTTTCCAGCCCCAAGTGCTTGAACTGTTTTTTTCAAGTGCCATATTCCAGTAAACATTAGCTCTGGCACCGTGGCGGAAATAATGATGCAGATGCTCATATGTAAACATGGCGTATTCCCAAGAATTCTCACCGTCGCCGCATTGACATTCTGTATGTACGATATCAAGGTCAGGATAATCCTCCATAGCCTGTAATACGGCAAACTTGCCAGCCCACTGAAATCCGGCTCCCTTTATGTGCTTGCGGCATTTCGGGTTTTGCATCAATTTATTCAGGTATCTGTTGTGTGATGATTCAAAACTTTCGGCTCCTGAGCCGTTAATGGTGCCAAACCATATTTCCGCAAGATCGCCTATCTCATCAATTAAATAATTTGCGATAAAGTTTTCAAGTTCTTGCTCTGAATACAAGCAGGAAGGGAATTTCTGGTCGGCAAAAATCTCGTTTTGTGGATATATCTGTGATATTTTTATTCCTTCCTTTGCGTATTCTTCTATGTATTTTTTAAAATACAGTGCATATGCTTTAAGGTTTTCCTCAGTTTGCAACAGACGGCCGTAGTTGTAAACCTTCGGAAATTTCATCCATGTAGGGGGACTCCACGGGGAAGCAAAAAATAAAAGCCCGGGAGAACGCTTTTGAGCCTGTTTTATTGCGGGTATTA
Organism: Acutalibacteraceae bacterium; assembly: GCA_050946805.1. GTDB lineage: Bacteria > Bacillota > Clostridia > Oscillospirales > Acutalibacteraceae > UBA737. The sequence continues at coordinate 6,841 of JBMNVM010000080.1, forward strand.
TGTACTTACGGTCCCTTTCTATTGAAAAGTTTTTCATAGCATAATCGCCGTCGGTTTCGTTGTAGCTATACCAGCTTTCTGCGAAATCATTTGCACCTATAGGAAGCCGGCAATAATCAAATCCGCAATTATCAATGCCAAACAACTCATCAAAAATTGCTGCTTGCTTTTCCTCACTGAGAGAAAAGATAGCCTTTATACAAATTTCACTGAAGCAAGAGCCCCATCCGAAAATGGGCTTACCGCATTCTTTTCCTATTATAAGTTCGCCGCCCTTTTTGTCGGTAAGAATGTTGTTAGTGCTCCACTTTTCATTTTGTGTTGACGATACCCAGTACATAAAAGCACCCCGATTATAAATAGTAAAAACATTTACACGAAAAATAAAACTTCATAAATAATTATATTACAAATGTTTGACTTTTCACGCAAAAAGA
>JBMNVM010000081.1:0-7260 GCA_050946805.1 Acutalibacteraceae bacterium
CTGCGCGAAAAGGGATTCGATCATATTCGTTTGCCCTTTAACGTAAATAATAGTATAGACAGTAACGGCAAACTGATAGAAGAGCATATGCAAAAGCTTGACAGGGTTATATACCTTGCTTTGAACGCCGGAATTTCATTGGTTCTTGACCTTCACGGCTTCAAAAATCTTAATGGCAACTATTCGGGTACGAGGCAAGATTTTATAAGCGTATGGACACAGATTGCCGAGCGTTATGAAACTCTTCCGCTGTCAATCGCCTTTGAGCTTATAAACGAGCCGCGTGTTGACCGTACTAAATCGGATTCCAACCCCGATCCTTTGAAGAGAGGCACCCTTATGACCCTTCAGGAGGATACTATAGCAGCTATCCGTACCTTCAAAGGAAATAAGGAAAGAAGAATTGCCATAAGCACCCACATCAATATGATAGGCGAAATCGGATCTATAACCCAAAAGCTTTTGAATACCGAAAATCTTATTCTTGATATTCATTACTACAGTCCGATGAGCTTCTCACATTCGGGTGCTGACTGGATTACCACGGTTGACGAAAACGGGAATACGGTTATGACCTATCCCAAAGGTGCAACCAAATTCAGTGATGAATCCAACAAAAATGTAATGGTTAAACTTAATAATTTCAGAAACCAACATCCGAATTTCATTGTCTGGATAGGGGAATGGGGTGCGTTCAATCCCAATTACGAAGCCAAGCTTCAGTACTATGCAAGCATTACCAATTACGCACGCCAGTACAATATCCCCAGAGCGCTTTGGGAGTACGGCAGCGCATGGGGTCCGTACAGATCCAACACAGACACATGGATTGAGGAAATCCTTGTTGCAATGGGCTTGTAATACATTATGGGAGGTATACTTATTGAAAATAGCAAAAAAAATTGTTGCTGTCTTGTTTGCAGTCCTTTTCAGTTTAACTGCTTCTGCCGCAGTATCTGCTGCGGGAGCCGCAGGTAACACCTTTAGCGGCTCGGTTTTAGATTTTGTTCCTTTAAAAGGGGACGTTAATATTGACGGATATTTGAATTTAAAGGATCTTGTACGTTACAAGAAATATACCGTATCATATGATGGCGCAACAATAGACGAAGAGGTTGCCGATTTTAATGGCGACGGTGAGTATAACGGCGCAGACCTTATTGGTCTTCAGCTCGCAATTATCGAAAGGATATTTGGTACACCAATGCCTTATAACCCCGGCACGTCTAATCCTTCAGATCCTTCAGAACCGGATGATAATCCAAATGCGACCGTTCCAATGCGCAATATGAGCTTCAACATCAGATATCAGGAGGTTACCGATACCCGTGTTGATCTTGTAATCCATATGATTGATTTATACGCTCCTGATACAATAGGCTTCCAGGAAGCGACACCGCAATGGATGAATATACTTAAAAACAGGCTTGGGGATAGATACGGTTATATAGGTAAAGCACGTGCAAATACCGGCGCGGACAATGACGAAGCAAACCCTGTATTTTATCTGAAAAGCAAATTCAATTTCATAGACGGTGCTACAAAATGGCTGTCTGACACTCCGGATAAAGTGGGCAGCAAAGTACCCGAATCAAGTCTGCCGAGAATAGTTACATACGCTTTGCTTGAGGATAAAGCGACCGGCAAACGGTTTATTCACGCAAATACCCATTTGCACCACAAGTCAGAGGAAGCCAGAATTAAGCAGTCTCAAATCCTTCTTAACCTTTTGTCACAGTTTAATACGAATAATGTACCGTTTATAATAACCGGCGACTTTAACTGTTCAGCCGGCAGCCTGCCTTACAATATATATATTAATGCGGGGCTTAGCAACGGTGCAGATATAGCCAAAACTGCGCTAAAAGGTCCCACCTTCAACGACTACGGTAATGCAAGCACTACTATCGACTTTTTCTTCCTGCCCGCGAATCGCTTCGAGGTGGATTATTATAAGGTCTGCAACGAAACCTTCGTTATTGACGGAAAAACCACATATCCGTCAGACCATTATCCGATCATCCTTGATGTGAAATACTAATAATGGCTAAAAAACTTTAAATACTCGTAAAATTCGCAAACTAATAATAACAAAGGGTCTTTGTCAACAGTTGGGGTGAATCCGAAAACATTAATATAGAAACAGTCGGCGGCAATAAAGCTGCCGGCTGTTTTTTGATTTTCAGTGCTTTTTACAATTTAAAGCTGGACAATGAGAAACAAAATTATTTGCCAAAAGTTGATTAATGTGATATAATTCATTTATTGTCTTTTGAAATTTAGAGGTGTAAAATGGATTTAATAAAACTTCTTGCGCAAGAGTTTTCTCTAAAGCTTTTTCAGGTGGAAAATGCCGTAAAGCTTATAGACGAAGGCAACACGATTCCCTTTATCGCACGGTACAGAAAAGAGGCAACCGGTTCACTTGACGATCAAGTTTTGCGTGAACTGCACGACCGCCTTTTGTACCTTCGCAATATGGATGAAACCCGCGAGAAGATAATAAAATCAATTGAGGAGCAGGGAGCGCTTACAGATGATCTTGTCGCGGCTTTAAACGCCGCCAAGACACTGACCGAGCTTGACGATATATACAGACCCTTTAAGAAAAAGCGAAAAACCAGAGCAAGCGTTGCAAAAGAAAAAGGCTTGGAGCCGCTGGCGGATATTATTTATGAGCAGTCGCCCGACTGCGAGGAGCCGATTACCCTTGCGGCCGGTTATATTAACGAGGAATTAGGGGTCAATACTGCAGAAGACGCCCTTTTGGGTGCTATGGATATAATCGCCGAAAAAATATCCGATGATGCGGATGTTCGAAAGCGTATCCGCTTTGTCTGCACCGCACATGGGGTGCTGATTTCGAAAGCTACATCGGACGATGTCGGAGTATATGAGATGTACGCCGACTTCAGCGAGCCTGTCGGGAAGATTGCCGACCACAGGGTGCTTGCCGTAAACAGGGGCGAAAAGGAAGGTTTTTTAAAGGTTTCCATTGAGCTTGATAAGGACAAGGCCGTGTTTATAATCGGGAAAAGCCATATAAAAGAAGGCTCCCCCGCGACCGCTACGGTACGCCTTGCCGCGGAAGATGCCTATCAAAGGCTTATTTTCCCCTCCATTGAAAGGGAAATTCGCTCCATGCTGACCGAGCGGGCAAGCAACAACGCCATAAAGGTCTTCGCCACCAATTTAAAACAGCTTTTAATGCAGCCGCCGCTTAGAAATAAGGTAACCTTAGGCCTTGACCCGGGGTACCGAACCGGTTGCAAGGTTGCGGTTGTGGATGGTACGGGCAAGGTGCTTGACACGGCGGTAATATACCCCGTTCCGCCCAAGGCCAAAATTGAAGAGTCAAAGGAAATAATAAAAAAGCTGATATTAAAGCACGGTGTGCAGGTTATATCAATTGGCAACGGCACCGCAAGCCATGAAACCGAATGCTTTGCCGCCGAGCTGATAAAGGAAATGGGCGGCGGAATTTCTTACATGGTGGTAAGCGAGGCGGGAGCGAGTGTTTATTCGGCTTCAAAGCTTGCGGCCGAAGAATTCCCCGATTTTGACGTATCGCTAAGAAGCGCCGTGTCGATCGCTCGAAGACTTCAAGACTCGCTCGCCGAGCTTGTCAAAATTGACCCGAAAGCCATAGGCGTGGGGCAGTACCAGCACGATATGCCCCAAAATCAGCTTAATTCCGCGCTGGACGGTGTGGTGGAAGCCTGCGTAAACTCGGTGGGGGTTGACCTTAACACCGCTTCGGTTCAGCTTTTGTCAAGGGTTGCGGGAATAGGCCCTGCTTTGGCTAAAAATATTGTGGACTACCGTGAGCAAAACGGCAAATATAAAGACAGAATGGAGCTTTTAAAGGTTCCAAAGCTCGGCCCCAAGGCCTTTTTGCAGTGCGCCGGATTTTTAAGGGTGCCGGACGGAGATAACCCTCTTGACAACACCGGAGTTCATCCCGAAAGCTATGAGGCAGCAAATCGGTTGCTTAAACTTTTTGACTACACCGATGATGATTTAAAAACCGGAGCAGTTAAAAATTTATCTGACCGGATAAGCGCCAAAGGTCTTGACAAGACCGCAGAAAACTTAAATATAGGTATTCCTACCCTTGAGGATATAATAAAGGAGCTGGAACGTCCCGGCAGAGACCCGCGCGATGAACTGCCGCCACCGCTGCTTCGTAAAGAAATAATGTCAATAGAGGATTTAAAGCCCGGCATGAAGCTGAAAGGAACGGTTCGAAACGTCATAGATTTCGGGGCGTTTGTGGATATCGGTGTTCATCAGGACGGGCTTGTGCATATTTCACGCATTACCGACCGCTTTATAAAGCACCCTGCCGAGGTTTTAAAGGTGGGCGATATTGTGGATGTATATGTACTGTCGGTAGATGTCGCCAAAAAGCGTATTTCGTTAAGCATTAAAGAGCCTTAATATTAGGCATTTTATTTAAGATGTGAAAATTTCAGGAAAACTTAGAGGAACATATGAAACAAAACAATCTTTTAGGCAGTATTATACTGATTACCGCTTCGGTTATATGGGGACTTGCCTTCGTTGCCCAAAGCGGGGCGGCGGGGTTAGTACCTCCCTTTACTTTTAATGCGTTAAGGTCTATAATAGGCGCAGGGGCGCTTTATGTATTTTATTTACTGACTAACTGTAAACATAAAAATACGTTTTTCCCGACCGATACGAAAGATAGGCGGGTCTTTTACTTAGCCTCGGCGGTATGCGGGGTATGCCTTTCTATTTCGGTAAATTTCCAGCAGTTTGGAATTACGGCATATCCTAAGGGTGTCGCAAGCGAGGCGAGATCAGGCTTTATTACGGCGCTTTATGTGATTTTGGTGCCCATTTTTTCCGCCTTTTCGCACAAAAAGGTACACGGATTTGTATGGGTGGGGGTAATAATCGCAATTTTCGGCATATATATGCTTTGCTTTTCGGATAATATTAGTAATATATATATAGGAGATCTGCTCGTACTCCTTTGCGCCATAAGCTTTTCATTTCATATTATGGCTGTGGACAAGTATGTCGGCGTTACCGGCGGGGTCAGGCTTTCAATCGTGCAGTTTTCGATATGCGCCGTTGTATCGGCCGTGTTGGCACTGATTTTTGAGCTTGAAGGCCTGAACCTTTCAAATATTTTCTCGGCGGCGCCGCAGATACTCTATCTTGGTATCATGTCAAGCGCGGTTGCCTACACACTGCAGATCGTCGGTCAAAAATATGCCGAGCCTGCGGTGGCTTCCATTTCCATGAGCCTTGAAAGCGTTTTTGCCGCACTTGGCGGATGGATGATTTCGGGTAATACCCTCACTTTAAGGGAAATTTTCGGGTGCGCACTTGTATTCGCGGCAATCATAATAGCGCAGCTTCCGCAACTTTCCAAAAAAGGGGCATAAGGGGTTTATTGTTCACAATTTGTTTAATTTTTCTATAAAATCTTTTGTTATGATAATTTTGGAATACTGACTTGGAGGAGTAGTAATGATTAATGTTACCGGACTAAGCAAAAGATACGGTACTCACCTTGCGGTTCATGATGTAAGCTTCAACATCGACAAGGGTGAAGTAATCGGTTTTTTAGGTCCCAACGGTGCGGGAAAATCCACAATCATGAATATTTTGACTGGGTATCTTTCCATGACACAGGGAAAGGTACTTATCGACGGGTTTGACATCACCGAGTATCCGGAGGAGGCCAAGCGCCGCATCGGGTATCTGCCGGAATTCCCGCCGTTATATATAGATATGAAGGTCAGGGAGTATTTAAATTTCATCTATGACCTTAAAAGCGTGAAGTTCCCCAAAAAGCCCCATATCGACGAGATATTAAAGCTTATACAAATCGAGCATGTGCAAAACCGCCTTATAAAAAACCTCTCAAAAGGTTACAGGCAAAGGGTCGGATTTGCGCAAGCTCTTATCGGCAATCCCGACGTTTTGATACTCGACGAGCCTACGGTAGGGCTTGACCCCAAGCAGATAATCGAAATTCGAAACCTAATATCAAGGCTCGGGAAAAACCACACGATTATCCTGTCTTCCCACATTCTTTCGGAAATTCAGGCGGTTTGCAAGCGGGTAATAATTATAAACAAAGGCCACATTATAGCCGACGATACTTCCGAGAATCTTTCCAACAAGCTTTCAAGCGACTGCTCTTTGGTGGCGCGGGTTGTCTGCAGCGAGGGGGAAATGCTTGATGCCTTCAAAACGGTTAAGGGCGTAAAGAAGGTTACTTCGCTTGGCCGCAAAGAGAAAGGCTCATATGATTTCCTTATCGAGCCTGAAGAGGGAGTGGACATCAGAGCGGCGGTATTTGAAAGGGTGGTCTCAAGAGGAAAGACCCTGTTAAGCCTTAAAGACAACAGGTTGTCGTTAGAGCAGGTATTCCTCCGCTTGACCGAGGCTGACGATGACGAGCTGAAGTCATTGCTGTCAGGCGATGAATACCAAGCGAAAGCCGACAATGAAGATAATGAGAGCACTGCCGTAAATTCGGCTGCCCTAAAAAAGGAGGAAGCGTAATATATGAGAGCCATATTTAAAAGAGAATTCAGATCATACTTTACAACTCCGATTGGTTATATTGTTTTAGCCGCGTTCTATTTCTTTTTAGGGCTTTATTTTTCCATGTTGTACAGCGCCGGTTCTCCCGATATAAATGCCGCTGTTTTGGCAATGGCCACCGTCACGGTTTTTGCCATGCCGATACTCACCATGCGGCTTATGAGTGATGACCGCCGCCAAAAGGTGGATCAGGCGCTTATCACCGCGCCGGTAAAGCTTTCCGCAATAGTATTCGGAAAATTCTTTTCGGCCTTTGTCGTTTACGCGATCGGATTTGCGCCAACTGTTATTTTCCAAATTATTGTCTTAACAAAAGTTACCGTTAATGTAATGCCCTATATTTACTCCCTTATTGGCATAATGCTTTTGGGCGGGGTGCTTATATCCATCGGAATGTTTATATCCTGCCTTACCGAAAGTCCGGTAATTTCGGGAATCCTTACCCTTGTAATCAACATTCTTGTATTATATATGTCCAACTTTGCAAGCATGGTAAAGGTTGCGTGGATTTCAACCATCCTTAAAAAATTGGCATTTATCACTGTGCTTGATAACTTCGGCGAAAACATTTTCTCGGTTTCGGATATAGTTTATTTTATCAGTATCATAACAGTATTTCTCTTCTTAAGCGTTCGCTCGCTTGAGAAGAGAAGATGGGCTTAAGGAGGTTTT
>JBMNVM010000082.1:0-7222 GCA_050946805.1 Acutalibacteraceae bacterium
TTAGATGCAATCGGCTCTGATGAGTCGGATTTCATAGCTGGATGACTCTGTTTTACCGAGACTGCAAACTAATTTGCGCAAAATACTTGACGGTACCAAAGGGAATTCGCGAGTTTGATATGATGACGGGAAAAATATACAAGCACAAAATTAACGACGCATAGCAAAGAGAATGCGCCGGTAATAAAAACGGTCAGGGTATATTCACGAGCTGTAAGACCTAATATTGTTTTTATTGAAGAAATTGTAAAAGCCAAAAAATAAACTGCGGCCGATTTAAGCCGAGTTCTTTTATTTCTATGGGTAACTATATTTTTAAAATTCCTGTGAATATTACTTTTAACATTCCTGCGCACATTGTTTATAAATACCACTTTGACCCCCCGATTATAAAATGAAGAGTGTAAAAACGCCACTCATAATAACAAGCAAGGATCTTTGTCATTCGTGTCCAAAAAAGAACTGATCGAAAAACCTGATTTTCTTTCGTTTTATTTAATTTTTACACCCTTGTTATTTAAAAATCTAATAAAACTCTCTTTATCGCCTTTTGTAAATGTATCTTTTCGGAATATGTAAATTAAATTCGCTTTTGAACGTAACAAAATCAAATTTTTGGTTTGAACGGAATTCCTAATCTTATCATACTCCAGTTTGTTGACTGCACCAGTCGATGCTGTATTCTGAATGTACTCATTCGTAACGATTGTTTCAACAGATATTTCTTTTCCGTGAACTTCACTATCGCGTTTTACCATTGTATTCACTTGACGAAAATAACAATATAGTTGGAATAACAAGAATAAAGGAACGAAAATGAAAACGCCCCAATTATATGTTTTTTCAAATATTGAAATAAATATATTGCTCAAAAAAGAGAGCAACAGCAAAGCATAGCAAACAACTAACCATTTGCGTTGAAAATAATAATACCTGTAAATTTCTTTTGCTAACTCTTTATTTCTAACATAACTATTTTCAAACAATATTTCCATAAAATCACCGCCTTGGCTGTATTATAGCATAAAAGCGGCGGAAAATCAATGCGGAGCATTGTATGTAATGAAATATCGCTATGCGATATGAAATAATCCTTACGGATTATGAAATATTTTTGCTATCGCAAAAATGTGAAATAAAATTCGCCTCTTAACATTTGCGAAGCAAATATTTCATACGCGTTAGCGTATTTCATAGCGAAGTTATTTCACTCGCCGTAGGCGAATTTCATTGAAAAAGAAAGACACACGAAAGTGTGTCTTTCTTTTTCTGGTGCCGATGACCGGACTTGAACCGGTACGGTATTGCTACCGAGGGATTTTAAGTCCCTTGTGTCTGCCTATTCCACCACATCGGCATAGTAACAACAAAAAATGCCGGAATATTTTACGCTTGAATTTTCAGTTAAAATGTACCGCCGATAAACGGCGGTACATTAAGTACATTAACGGTACATTAATGCAAATTAATCGTTAACGTATGGAAGCAATGCCATCTGCCTTGCACGCTTAATAGCGGTGGTAAGTATACGCTGATGAGCAGCGCAGGTACCTGTTGCACGGCGGGGTAATATCTTTGCGCGTTCGGAAATGAACTTGCGAAGACGGGCTATATCTTTATAGTCAATGCTTTCAACACGATCAACGCAGAAATGACAAACCTTTTTACGGGCTTTCTTGTGCATCGGTTTCTCGTTATCCATTATAAAAGCCTCCTTATTATCAAAATTTCATCAGAACGGCAAATCTTCATCCGTCATATCGCTAATGTCGGTAAAATCGTCAGCCTCCGCATTGCTGAAGGAAGCCGGCTCGTCTTGTACGGGCGCCGAATCACGTTTGGATTCGACAAACTGTACATTGTTGGCCACAACCTCGAAAGCGACACGGTTATTGCCGTCCTTGTCCTGGTATTTTCTGGTTTGAATAGAGCCTTCAATACCTATGAGATTGCCTTTTTTAAAGTATTTTGTTATAAATTCCGCGGTTGCGCGCCACGCGACAATGTTAATAAAGTCGGTCTGTTTTTCCTCTCCGGAACGGTACCGGCGGTCGACAGCAATGGAAAAGGAAGTAACCGAAGTTCCGTTTTGGGTTGTTCTAAGCTCGGGGTCGGCCGTAAGCCTGCCTGTGAGAACTACCAAATTAAACATTACTATTCCTCCATTACTTCTTGATTACCATGACCCTTAAAACACCGTCTGTAATTCTTGCGATACGCTCAACCTCTGCCGGGAAATCGGGGCCGCTTTCGAATGTGTAGAAGACATAGTAGCCCTCGGTCTCATAGTTGATAGGATAAGCGAGACGACGCTTGCCCCAGTCGTCAACATTATCAATAGTGGCATTGGCTGTGATAAGGTCATTAATCTTCTCTTTCAAAGCGGTAACAGCTTCATCGCCGCCCTTAACAGAGAAAATAACGCCAGCTTCGTACTTGTTGGTCATTTTCTTTGCACCTCCCTTTGGACATTTGGCCCTGCCTTTTGACAGAGCAAGGAGCTAATAGAAATCCTATTTTCCAATTTAGCAATAGCCATTATAACAATTATTTATCTCTTTGTCAATAAAATAATTGATTTTTCTTTCAATAGTATTTATAATATTTATAAATTAGTATGACCGCTTCGGCTCCTATTACACAACACGGAAAGGGTGATACCAATGTTGCTTGCAGTTGATATAGGCAATACGAATATAACCTTGGGAGCCTATGATTCAAGCCTGCTTTCCTTTACCGCGAGAATTGCGACCGACGAACGCAAAACCGCCGACCAGTATGCGGCGGAAATAAAAAGCCTTTTAAATCTTTACGGGTTTGATTCGGATGATATTGAGGATTGCATTATAGCTTCGGTGGTTCCCGCTGTGGGCAAGAGTATCAGCAACGCCATTTCAAATCTTTGCCATGTGGTGCCGCTGATGTTAGGACCGGGGGTTAAAACCGGACTTAATATTAAGATTGACAATCCCGCGCAGCTTGGTGCCGACCTTGTGGCGGCAGCCGTAGGAGCGCTGGATGCTTATACCATGCCCTGTGTAATAATAGATATGGGCACAGCTTCAACCATTAGCGTGCTGGACAAAAACGGTGCCTTTTTAGGCGGCGTTATAGCTGCCGGTGTGCGGCTTACATTAAAGGCGCTTACCGAAAACACATCACTGCTTCCCTCCATTCCGATTGAGGCGCCGTCTTCGGTAATCGGCGCCAACACGGTCGAGTCCATGCAGTCGGGGCTTGTGTTCGGTACCGCGGCAATGCTGGACGGACTGCTTGAAATGATAAGCCGCCAGCTTGGCGAGAATCCGACTGTGGTCGCGACCGGCGGGCTTTCAAAGGAAATTATTACACTTTGTAAAACAGACATTATATATAACGAAAACCTTGTTTTGGACGGGCTTCGTGTGATATACGAAAAGAATAATTGACGGTAACTCCCGTTTCTGTCCACTCTTTCAAAAGGGTTGCGGACAGAAATTGGATTACATATTATTATGAGCTGTACCATAATGGACAGCATCGGAGGTAATGTATTATGTCAAACTTGAAAACCAAATCCACAAAGGCGGCAGTCTTGGGGCTGTTTACAGCCATTGTAGTAGTGCTGCAAATGATGAGCTATTTCATCAAAATCGGCACCTTTAACCTGTCGCTGGTACTCATCCCGATTGTTCTGGCCGCCGTTATGTACGGCCCGAAATACGCCGGAATTTTAGGCGGAGTCTTCGGCGCGGTCGTAGCCGTGGCGACAATTACGGGACTTGATGCGGGCGCTTTCATCCTTTTCAGCGCGAGCCCAGTAGTTACGGTACTTCTCTGCTTTGTAAAGGGAATTGCCGCGGGCGTAGTGGCAGGACTTATCGCAAGGCCGCTTGTGGACAAGAATTTGTATCTGGCCGTAATTTTGGCCGCTGTTGCGGCGCCGGTAGTCAACACGGGAATTTTCATTGTGGCTATGTTCCTCTTTTTCCGTGAGATTCTTGCCGAATGGGCAGCCGGTGCAGATCTTCTCTACTTTGCGATTTTCGGCCTTGTAGGTATCAACTTCCTTATCGAACTGTTAGTAAACGTCGTGCTTTCGCCGGTCGTTTTAACTGTTACAAGGGCTCTTGCCAAAGTCCGCAAATAGTCTACCGGATTTTAAAGCAAATATTAAAGCAGTACCCTCGCCAAACCGGCGAGGGTATTTTTTGCAAAAGTTTTTATAAATTTCCCTTAAAATACATATTTAAATTATAACGGTTAATTCTTAAGGCTTTGGAGCGGGGCGGGTATTCTGCCCGCGCGGTCAATAAACCTTTTGGGGGACTTTGAAAGATTTAGTTTCATTATAGGCCCTGACCCTAAAAGTCCGCCGAAATTCAGTTCCTCTCCGTCCTTTTTGCCGATGGCGGGAATTACCCTTACGGCGGTGGTTTTGCTGTTTACCATGCCTATGGCGGCTTCGTCGGCAATTATGGCCGAGATTACCTCGGGCGGCGTATCGCCCGGAATTACTATCATGTCAAGCCCCACCGAGCAAACGGCGGTCATGGCCTCAAGCTTTGATAGCTCAAGGTCGCCTGACCTTGCCGCGGCTATCATTCCCGCATCCTCCGATACGGGGATAAAGGCGCCCGAAAGACCGCCAACATGGGAGGAAGCCATAACCCCGCCTTTTTTGACGGCATCGTTAAGCAAAGCAAGGGCGGCAGTAGTGCCGTGGGTGCCGCAGGTTTCAAGCCCCATTTCCTCAAGTATATGTGCTACCGAGTCTCCGACGGCCGGAGTGGGAGCCAATGACAAATCCACTATTCCAAAGGGCACTCCAAGCCGCTTTGATGCTTCATTTCCGACCAGTTGACCCATTCGAGTTATCTTAAAGGCGGTACGCTTGATTATTTCGGCAAGCTTTCCCAAATCGGCGTTCGGGTATTTCTGGATTGCCGCCTGCACAACCCCCGGCCCCGACACGCCGACGTGGATTACACAGTCAGGCTCGCCGACCCCGTGAAAGGCGCCGGCCATGAAGGGGTTATCCTCAACGGCGTTGCAAAATACGACAAGTTTCGCGCAGCCGATACACTCGCGGTCGGCCGTTTTTTGGGCAGTCTCGCGGACTATTTGACCCATCAGCTTTACCGCGTCCATATTTATACCCGCTTTCGTCGAGCCGACATTGACCGACGAGCAGATATTCTCGGTTACCGACAGCGCTTCGGGAATGGAGCGGATAAGCGCTTCATCTCCCGCCGAAAAGCCCTTGTGAACCAGTGCAGAATAGCCGCCTATAAAGTTTACCCCGGTAGCATCCGCCGCCTTTTGCAGCGCTTTGGCGTAGATTACGGGATCCGCTCCCGAAGCGGCGGCAATCATGGCAATCGGCGTTACGGATATGCGTTTGTTTATGATGGGGATGCCGTATTCCTCCTGAATTTCGTTTCCGACCTTTACAAGATTTTCGGCACGACGGGTAATTTTATCATATATTTTCGTGCAGGCGGTCTTGGCATCCGAATCGGCACATTCAAGCAAGGATATTCCCATTGTAACCGTGCGTATATCCAAATTTTCTTCGGAAATCATATTAATGGTTTCCATTATGTCATTTAAGTTAAGCACTTCTTTTTACCCCTTTAAATGCGATGCATTGAATTGAAAATGTCCTCGTGCATAACACGGATATCAAGCACCTTCTCCTTTGATAGCGCCTTCATTTTCTCCGAAAACTCGGCAAACGAGCAGTTGCTTTTTGAAAGGTCGGTCAGCATTACCATTACAAACATATCCTGCAAAACCGACTGGGTAATGTCTACGATATTGACATTACACTCGTTGCAGACGGCGCTGACCTTTGCTATAATACCTACCGAATCCTTTCCAATTACCGAAACTACGGTTTTCATGCGAAATTCTCCTTTAAACTACAAAAATCAATTACAGTCTATCATATTTTTATTTTAAAGTCTATATAATTTTGAAAGTATTTCGGGTTGCTTTATGGCGGGTTTTGTGTTAAAATAAAAAGGAATAATTTGACTTTAGGTTGTGATTTTTCGTTGGAAATAAATTTAATGTATGAAAAAAACTCCAGTATGTACAAATTTTTAAAAACCTTGCTAAAGCGCTGGTATATTGCCCTATCAATTATCTTGGTATTTTTCTTTGCAAGCTGGTTGTATGCCACAAGCTATATTGTTCCGGTATATTCATCCTCGGCAAGGCTTTATATAATCGACCAGAATACGCCCGCACTGTCAACCGCCGAAATTGCGGTATCCACATACCTTGCAAAGGATTTTGAGGTTATCATTACCGACAATGTAATCCTCGACAAGGTGGCGGCAGAGCTCGGGTTTAAATATTCAACCGGTCAGATTAAACGCTTTATTTCGGTAACAAATATTCAGAATACCCGCATTATCGAATTGAATGTCGTCTCGCCAAGCGCAGAGGATTCGAAGCATATTGTGGATGCCATATGCGACATAGTCAAGGACGAAATTACCGAAATAATCGGTGTAGACCGAATTTCGATCATCAGCAAGAGCCGGCCGACAAACAAGCCGATATTTACGCAGCGCATAAAAACCGTCTTTTACAGCGTTATTTTAGGGTTTGTACTTTCATTAATGATAATAGCCATATTGGTTGTGACAAATAATAAGATTTCAAATGCGCAGGACGTAGAAGATATACTAAATCTTAATGTACTTGCCACAATACCATACAACCAGAACAAGAGGGCAAAAAGTTAAGGGGAAAATACATGAACAACACACGAAATGATATTTTATCTAAAAATACCTTAAAGGTTAATATAAATATTACACCTTCAAACAATTTTGTGACCAACGAAGCCTTTAAAACCCTACGCAGCAATCTGCTGTTTTGCGGAAAAAATGTTAAGACGATAGTTGTAACCTCCGCCGTTGAGAACGAGGGTAAAACTACCGTCTCGACCGAGCTTGCGCGGGGACTTGCCGAAATCAGCAAAAAAACACTTTTAATTTACGGTGATATGCGAAAGCCGGCCACGATTAAAAACCGCAATGTTGCAGGTTTGGCCGAGTTGCTTTCGGGGCAGGCCGAACTGGCGGAAGTGGTCTATGAAACCCAGATACCCTTATTGAGCGTCATTTTCGGCGGCAACATCCCCCCGAATCCGGTGGAGCTTCTGTCGTCCGAGGCCTTCACAGATCTGCTTTTCCAAATAAAAAACGAGTACGATTATATAATAATC
>JBMNVM010000083.1:0-7157 GCA_050946805.1 Acutalibacteraceae bacterium
CCTCATGTAGATTGCGGCGACCATGTCGTTGTTATTAATGCAGAAAAAGCAGTTCTTACAGGAAAGAAGCTTGAAAATAAGCTTTATCGTCGTCATACAGGCTACATCGGCGGTCTTAAAGAGGTTAAGTACGGAACCCTTATGAAGACCAGGCCGGAGCTTGCAATGCAGTTGGCTGTTAAAGGCATGGTACCGGATACAACCATCGGACGTAAGGCTCTTACAAGACTTCATGTATACCGCGGTGCTGAGTATAAACAGGTTGCTCAGAAGCCTGAAATGCTTGAATTTTAAGAAGGGAGACAGAAACTATGTTTGAAGCAAAGCCTTATTTCTACGGAACTGGCAGAAGAAAGAGTTCTGTTGCCCGTGTTCGCTTGTACAACGGTACCGGAAAAATCACAATTAACGATAGGGATATTGACGATTATTTCGGTCTTGAAACCTTAAAGCTTATCGTTCGTCAGCCTTTGGCTCTTACCGAGACTACAGATAAGTTTGACATTGTCTGCCGTGTTGGCGGCGGCGGTGTTACCGGTCAGGCCGGTGCTATCCGTCACGGTATTGCCCGTGCATTGCTGCAGTATGATGAGAATTTAAGACCCGTTCTTAAAAAGTCCGGATTCCTTACACGCGATCCGCGCATGAAGGAAAGAAAGAAATACGGTCTCAAAGGCGCTCGTCGTGCACCCCAGTTCTCAAAGAGATAAATATTGCGAATTTGGCTTGTCCAAAGGCTTTTGCCTTTCGACAAGCCTTTTTTTAACTCAAAATTTTATGTTTTACACATAAAAATCGATAAAAAACACCGGACAGTGCATTTTTGCATATTCTGATAATATTAAACTGCTAAAATACGCAAAAATGATAGCTTCGGAGACTTTAGGTATGTTAATTTATATTGTCAAACCCGGAGACACACTTACCGGAATTGCAAGGGAATTCGGCGTTTCACTTTCAAGACTGATTTTGGACAACGGCCTTTCTACAACCTCACAACTGGTAACAGGTCAGGCGCTTATAATTATGCGCCCTTCTTCGGTTTACACCGTAAAACCTGGAGATACCCTTGAATCGGTCGCCGCCGCAAACGGTACCACCGTTATGAAGCTTTTGCAGAATAACCCGTCCTTAATATTCAACCGCAACTTGCGCGCAGGAACGCAACTGACCCTCGCCTTCGAGGGAGGGAATCAAAGGACTATCGAGGTAAACGGCTACGCATATCCCTTTATTGAAAATTCGGTTTTGCTTCGATGCTTGCCATACCTTACCTATTTATCTATTTTTTCTTACGGCTTTGCGGATGACGGACAGCTTATCCCGATTGATGATAATTATTTAATACAGCTTGCTTATGAATACAAGGCGGCGCCCATTATGGTGCTTACCACAATAGACGAAAACGAGAATTTTTCGCCGGCAAAGGCTAAACGTCTGCTTAATGACATTCCTTACCAGAATGTTGTTCTTGACAACATTGTAGCCACCATGAAGGAAAAGGGCTATTTGGGGCTGGACATTGATTTTGAGTTTATCAATCCCGAGGATGCCGATAGTTATATAAATTTCTTAAGAAACGCCAGCGCCAAAATGAACGCGAACGGCTTTAAATTAAGTGTTGCGCTTGCTCCGAAAACCTATGCCGAGCAGCCGGGACTGCTTTATGAGGCGCACAACTATCCTGTTATCGGCAGTATCGCCGATACAGTGTTTTTAATGACCTATGAGTGGGGGTATGCCTTTGGCCCGCCTATGGCGGTGGCTCCGATAAATCAGGTGCGAAATGTGGTTAATTATGCGATAACCGAAATTCCTATAGAAAAACTTCAGCTTGGAATACCTAATTACGGCTATGACTGGACACTTCCGTACATGCCGGGTGGTATGCGCGCCTTGACAATCGGCAATCAAGAGGCTTTGCGAATAGCAATTCGCGGCAAGGCGGAAATACAGTTTGATCAAACCTCCATGTCGCCCTTTTTTGAATATTCGCGTGCCGGCAGAAACCATATTGTCTGGTTTGAGGACGTAAGAAGCATACAGGCCAAATTCGACCTTGCCGACGAATTTTCACTTCCCGGGGTCGGGTATTGGAATCTAATGCGCCCCTTTGCGCAAAACTGGTCATTTATTGCTTCAAGATATAATGTTGCAAAAATTGTTTAAAATTTATATCACCAATCAAAACTTTCAGCTCACTAAATTTTAAGCAAGAACAGTATTATTTTAAGTAAGATTTCAAAATATAAAATTAGTTTTGCATAATTTTAACCCCGCAGCTTGCGGGGTTTTATTTTGCTTAAGATTTAAAAACACATTCACAAAATTTGCATCTTTTCATAGTAATGGTTTAAGCTAAAACAATTAGGATATTGCAAAATAAATAACAGATAATAAGAATATATTGTTTACTGGAGATGATTTAATGCACGACTACACTGCAGATGAATTGGCTGCAATGATAGAGAAAAAACTTTCACATAATTTTGGTGTATCGCCGGAACAGGCTTCCGATGAACTTTTTTATAAAGCTTCCGTTGTTGTTTTACTTGAAATATTAAACGAGCGCCATGCCGAATTTGAAAAGGCGGTTTGGGGGCAGAAGTCAAAAACCGTTTACTATTTGAGTATGGAATTTTTAATGGGTCGCTCTTTGAAAAACACTTTATATAACCTTGAATTGACCGATTCCATGTGCAAGGCGCTTTTAAGATTCGGCGTAAAGCTTGATAAGCTGTATGATTTCGAGCCGGACGCCGGTCTTGGGAACGGCGGTCTTGGCCGCCTTGCCGCCTGCTATCTGGATGCGCTTTCCACCGGCGGCTATTCGGCTATGGGGTATTGCATACGATATGAATTCGGTATATTCCGTCAAAAGCTGGTTGACGGATGGCAGACCGAAATGCCCGACTTTTGGTTGCCCGGCGGCGGAGTATGGCTTCAGCCAAAGCCTACTTTGGCGGTTGATGTTATTTTTGACGGCAAAATTAAGGAATATTGGGACGGCAGTTATCTGCACATTGAGCATACAGGTTACCAAACCGTACACGCCGTGCCGTATGACCTGATGGTGGCGGGCAAGGACGGCAAGACGGTCAATGTCTTAAGGCTTTGGGGAGCAGAGTGTCAAGACTTTGATATGTCGGCCTTTAATCAGGGCGAATATGTCCGCGCGCTTGAACAGCGTGCCATGACCGAAACCATTTCAAAGGTATTGTATCCAGAGGATAACCACATGGAGGGTAAGTCTTTAAGACTTCGCCAGCAATATTTCCTTGTTTCCGCATCGGTTCAGGATATTTTAAGGCGGCATTTGAGCCAGTATAATACCCTTGAAAACCTGCCCGAAAAGGTGGCAATTCATATTAACGACACCCACCCGACTCTTGCCATTCCCGAGCTTATGAGATTTTTGCTTGACATATGCGGCTATACTTGGGAAAAGGCTTGGGATATTGTCAAAAACACCGTTGTTTACACAAACCATACCATTATGTCCGAAGCGCTTGAGTGTTGGACAGTGAGCCTTATCAAGCAGCGAATACCCAGAATTTATCAAATAATCAAGGAAATTGACCGCCGCTTCAGGGAGGAGATGCTTGAAAGGACAGGGGACTATGAATTGGTCGAAAGAATCGCGATTATAAGCGGCGGGGTTATAAGAATGGCCAATCTTTGCGTTGCCGCATGCCATACAATAAACGGTGTTTCAAAGCTGCACAGCAGAATTCTTGTTGATGAGCTGTTTCGCGACTACGCGCGGCTTATGCCGCAAAAGTTTACAAGCGTTACAAACGGAATTGCCTACAGGCGCTGGCTGTGTCAGGCAAACCCCGAGCTTACGTCTTTTTTGACCGAATTAATCGGTGACGGCTTTTTACGGGATGCTTCACGCCTTGAAATGCTTTTAGAGCATAAGGACGATACCGGCGTTTTAAAAAGACTTGCCGAAATTAAGCACAACAACAAAATACGCTTTTCAAACTATTTAAAAGAGAGCGCCGGAATTCTAATTGATCCGCACTCCATTTATGATATGCAGGTAAAAAGGCTGCACGAATACAAGCGGCAGCACCTGAATGCCCTTAACATCATTACAGAATACCTGTATTTAAAAGCCAATCCGAATGCCGAATATCACCCGAAAACCTACATTTTCGGCGCCAAGGCGGCTCCAGGGTACCTGTTTGCCAAAGAGATTATACAGATGATTTACAAGCTGTCGGTTGCAATTAATAACGACCCCGGTGTTTGCGATAAACTGAAGGTTGTTTTTCTTGAAAACTATGGTGTAACATTGGCGGAAAAAATGATTCCGAGTGCTGAAATCAGCGAGCAGATATCCCTTGCCTCCACTGAAGCCAGCGGTACGGGAAATATGAAGTTGATGATGAACGGCGCTATTACCTTTGGAACAGAAGACGGTGCTAACGTGGAAATACATGAGGTTGTCGGAGATGACAATATCATCATATTCGGTTTGCAGACACACGAGGTTTTGGAAATGCAAAAGCGTGGTTATTCGCCGCTCCAGTATTACAACAATAATCCGGAACTGCGCGCGGCACTTGATTTTATAGGAAACGGAATTGCGGGACAAAACTTTGAAAATATTTATAATTCACTTAAAAATTATGACCGCTATATGGCTTTGGCCGATTATTCGGATTACTGCAAGGCGCAGAAAAAAGCCACGCAACTTTATTGTGATTTTGAGAAGTGGAACAGAATGTCTTTGGTAAATATCGCAAAATCCGGAATCTTTTCCGCCGACCGTTCTGTGGAAGAGTACGCAAAAAATATTTGGAAAATAAGGCCGGTTAGTAACCAATGAATTATTATCCCTTCGACTCACGAAACAGTTTATATCGTAATAAATTTGGCGCCATAGCTGAAGGGGAAACCCTTCGGCTAAGGCTTCTGCTGCATAAAAACGCAAAGGTCTACGAGGCTTTTTTGCTTATCCGCGAGGATTCCGAAACCGAGTATAAAGAGCTTCGCCTTATCCCAGACGGCTGGCTTGAGGAATACAGGTTCTATGTGGGCGAAATCACCTTAAACACAGGTCTTTATTGGTATTCTTTCAGATATATAAGCGAGCACGGGGAATTTTTCGTAAAAAGGGAAGGGGAAAGCCTTGGAATTGTGACAAATAACGGACAGGAATGGCAGCTAACGGTCTATTCCCCAAACTTCACCACGCCCGACTGGTTGGACGGAGGGATTATCTATCAAATTTTTCCGGATCGTTTTTACAATTCCGGAACCCCCAAAAAAAACGTGCCGACCGACAGATACATCTGTGATGACTGGTATAAACAGCCCGAATACCGCCAAAGGGAGGATATTCTACGGCTTGGCAACGATTATTACGGCGGGGATTTAAAGGGGATAGAGCAAAAACTGCCGTATATAAAAAGCTTAGGGGTTAACTGTATTTATTTAAACCCGATTTTCGAAGCCCATTCCAACCACCGTTACAACACGGCCAACTATTACAGAATTGACCCTTTGCTTGGCACCGAAGCCGACCTTGTAAGCCTTATAAATGCCGCAAAAAGCATGGGAATTTATATTATTTTGGACGGGGTCTTCTCTCATACGGGGGATGATAGCCTGTATTTCAACAAATTTAAGCGGTATAATACCGTCGGAGCCTTCAATTCAACCGCTTCGCCCTTTTACAGTTGGTACAAATTCGAGGAATATCCGCAAAAATATAAGGCTTGGTGGGGAGTGCCGTCATTACCCGAAACCGACGAGGACGACCTGTCCTACTCGAATTTCATCTCCGGAGAAAACGGTGTGATACGTTATTGGCTTAGGAAAGGTATTCGCGGATTCAGGCTTGACGTTGCCGACGAGCTTCCCGATAATATCATCCGCAAAATCCGCAGTGCGGTTAAAAGCGAGGGCGAGGGGAATTACCTTTTGGGCGAGGTATGGGAGGATGCCAGCAATAAAATAAGCTATGGCAAACGGCGCAGTTTTTTGCTTGGCAGACAGTTGGACTCGGTAATGAATTATCCGTTTGCCGATGCAATTATCGCCTTTTTAAAAGAACAATCGGCCGAGCGTTTGATGACTACAGTTATGCGCATTTTGGAAAATTATCCGAAACCCGCCATAAAGCTTTTGATGAATCATATCGGAACCCACGACACGGCAAGAATTATCACACGCCTTGGCACCGATAATTACCCGCCCGACCGGGAAACACAATCAAAGACACGTTTGACAAAGGAGGAATATAATAAAGGAGTGCGCCTTTTAAAATTGGCTGCGGTTTTGCAGTTTACGCTCCCGGGCGTACCCTCGATTTATTACGGCGACGAGGCAGGCTTGACCGGATACGGCGACCCGTTTTGTCGTGCAGCGTATCCGTGGGGAAAAGAAGATACCAATCTTTTGGAATTTTATAGATCTTTAGGGAAATTCCGCAATGAAAACACGGCTTTTGCCTCGGGCGAATTTTTGCCGCTTTGCGCTAAAGGCGGGTTGATAGTATATATGCGCTCAAAGCCCGAAAACAAGGTATTAGTAGCCGTAAACAGCGGCGAGAGCCCTTGTGAAATAGAGCTTCCATACGATTTTGGCGGCGGCAGTGTAACCTTAAATCCTTGCGATTATCTGTTAATAAACAATAACTTACATGGCGGCGGCAAGTAAGTGTTTTGCCGCTGTCATGGTTTAAATTTTTAAAAAATTTAAGGCTTTGATGTTGACATTTCGCCCTTATTATGATAATATATTAAGGTCCATCCGGAGAGGTATCGAAGTGGTCATAACGAGGCGGTCTTGAAAACCGTTTGGGGGCAACCCCACAAGGGTTCGAATCCCTTCCTCTCCGCCATTTTTCCTTAATATTTTAAATAAATGTTCAACAATTTGGAGAAGTACTCAAGTTGGTGACGAGGCGCCCCTGCTAAGGGCGTAGGTCGGCTAAACACCGGCGCAGGAGTTCGAGTCTCCTCTTCTCCGCCAAAAATAAACCGCCTTTAATGGCGGTTTTTCCTTTGTTTAAGCGGGTTTGAGGCTCTTTATTGCTTTTGAAAATATGCCCTAAAAAACATTAAAATGTCACACAAAATTTAAAAAATGTCACACGAAATCAAGCAATTTTTTAAAGTATTGTTGACTGATGCACAGATTTT
>JBMNVM010000084.1:0-7152 GCA_050946805.1 Acutalibacteraceae bacterium
CGGGATGAAGCCTGTAAAGCCTCATCCCGTTTTACTATTTTGAAATCATTTTAAGTAAATTTCCGCCGAATACCCGCTGCCTTGCATCCTCGCCCAGCTTCATTTCGTCAATGACCTCATTCAAGCTTTTTATGGCCTGACTGATCTTTTCCGCATCATTGTACGGGAAATCAAGGCCGAATACCGAATGTTCGGTTCCGGTAAGCCAGAACAGATCCTTGACCTTTTCCTTGCCGAGATACCAGAACCTGTTCATATCGGGGTCGAAAACGCTGGTAAGCCCTGCATAAATCCGGCCGGGGTTGTTGCACATGACCGCAACGGCTTCGTTAAAGAAGGAGTATCCGCCGACATGCTCCATGCAGATTTTAAGCTTCGGAAATTTATATGCCACCTCGTCATACAAAAGGGTGTTGTAGCTGGAAATCCTGTGCCAATGTATTCCGGTGTGGAAGGAAATCGGCAGGTTAAGCCTTTGGGCGGCCTCATAAACCTCGCAGGCTTTTTCGCCGTCCACCTTGAACTGCTGGAAGGCGGGGTGCATTTTTATTCCGCAAAAGCCAAGCTGGTAAATTTCTTCAACCTGCTCTTTTACATTGTCTTTGGAAAAATCAATCGTGCCGAAGGCTAAAAAGGAATTGTCATTCTTAATCTGTTCGGCCAGCCAGCGGTTTTGGTTTTCTCCGTCGCTTCTGAAATTTTTGGTAAAGGGCGAGAAGCAGACTACCCTGTCAATGCCGCAGCGGTCCATTATTTTTTTAAGAGCATCCAGCGTGCCGTCCTCTCTTACCTGCGGCTGAAATATATGTGCGTGATGTGCCGTGATCTTAATTTTACATCATCTCCGATTTTTTTACGTTTTTAGCAAACTTCCGCAAGGTCGAATACTTTATTTGGCAGTTCGTCTTTGTCGGCGGAAATTGTGAAGATAAACTCCACATCGTCAATATTATTAAGTCTTTCAAAGAACTTTATAAGCTCGTCATAATCACGGCCGCCGATGCGCAGTGTCGCATCACCGAAAATATGTGTAACGTCGTGGTTGCTGGATTTTATTCCGCAAATCAGACCGTAGTATTCGTTGTAACCATTAATGCCATAGTTGTCAGCGTCAATAAGACGGACTTTATGTGTAACGGAATAGGTCAAAGTATCGCCTTTTTCAATGCAGATAACATTACCAAGACTCTCTTTGGCTGACGCATTTACCATGTCGGCCAGCTTTTTTGTTTTGCCTGAACCTTTTTTTCCGATAATGAGTTTGATCATTAAAAACACTCCTCATATTTATTCTGCCAAAAGGCAGTGATTCCAGATTTATTTATTAAGGCGCGCCTCAAGCTCCGCCTTCTGCGCTTCGTATCCCGGTTTGCCCAAAAGTGCAAACATATTCTTTTTGTAGCTTTCAACGCCGGGTTGGTCAAAGGGGTTAACCCCGAGCATATAACCGGAAATCGCACAGGCCTTTTCGAAGAAGTATATAAGCTCGCCCAAGTTTTCCTCGTCCGCGCGGTCGACATTAATAACAAGATTCGGAACGCCGCCGTCGGTATGTGCCAAAACGGTGCCTTCAAAGGCCTTTGAGTTGACAAAGGACATTGTCTTGCCGGCAAGGAAGTTGAGCCCGTCGCCGTCGTTATTCTCTTTTTCAATTACAATATCCTTGTCGCTCTCACCAAAGGTTACAACCGTTTCAAACATTAAACGGCTTCCGTCCTGTACGTACTGACCCATTGAGTGAAGGTCGGTTGAGAAGATGACCGATGCCGGGAAAAGACCCTTATTGTCCTTGCCCTCGCTCTCGCCGAAAAGCTGCTTGAACCATTCGGCCATCATGGTAAATCTCGGCTCGTAGGAAACCAGCAGTTCAACCGACTTGCCCTTGCGGTAAAAAGCGTTTCGAAGCGCGGCGTAAGCATAGCAGCCGTTGGTTGAAATATCGGGATTATTATACTTTTCGCGTGCATTTGCGGCGCCCAGCATCAATTTGTCAATATCCGCGCCGGCAACGGCAATCGGAAGAAGTCCGACAGCTGTTAAAACCGAAAATCTGCCGCCTACATCGTCCGGAATTACAAAACATTCATAACCCTTTTCGTCAGCCAGCTCCTTTAATGTGCCCCTTGCCTTGTCGGTCGTGCAGTAAATGCGGCTTGCGGCCTCCTTCTCGCCGTAGGTTTCCTCCATAAATTTGCGCAAAACCCTGAAGGCAACCGCCGGTTCGGTGGTGGTGCCGGATTTTGAAATTACGTTGAGTGATACCCTCTTACCCTTGCAAAGCTCTAAAATATCGGCAAGGTATGAGCCGCTGATACTGTTGCCCGCGAAATAAATTTCAGGCGCGCCGGAGCGCAGATTGTTGAAAAATTGCCCCTTTAAAAATTCAATGGCGGCGCGGGCACCAAGATAGGAGCCGCCAATGCCGATAACTACAAGAACATCCGAGTCCTTGCGGATTTTGTCGGCCGCCGCCTTAATTCTTTCAAATTCTGCTTTATCGTAATTTATCGGCAGATCAACCCAGCCGAGAAAGTCGTTTCCAAGACCTGATTTGCTGTTAACGGCTTCATGTGCGGCCAAGACTTGATCATTTAAACCTTTAAGATCATTTTCTCTTATAAAATCAGCCGCGTAAGAAAAATTAAACGTTACTGCCATTTTAAAACCTCCGTCATTTGGTAACTTTATTTTACAATAAAACGGCTGATTTTTCAAGGTAAAAAGAAATAATTCATTAAAAGTTTTTATAATTGAAATATTCCCTTTAAAATCCAGCTCATCATAAGTTTTAAATCACGTTTTTTAATATTCTCTGCCGCCTTTATTTCTATTCTGCCGATATTTTCCTCACCGTTGAAAATGTTGACATAGCCTACAACCTGACCTTTTTTAATAGGGGCGGTTATGTTCTTGTTCCAGTCTGTGGTGCGGGTTATGTTGTTCTTCGCGGTTTTGGGAAGCAGCAGGCTTACGGTGCCGTCCGCGTTTATTTTAAGGGTTTTCTTTTCCCCTTTTGCAAGTGGAATCTCCTTTTCTTTAAGCTCCGACTTTATCTCCGAAAAGGAGTAGTTGGCAAAGCCGTAGTCCAGAAGCTTTTTCGCGCCCTCAAAGCGGTCTTGGCTGGTTTCTCCCGCCATTATCACAGCCACAAGTTCAAGTCCGTCCCTCTCGGCCGTGGCGGCAAGGCAGTATTTAGCTATTGAGGTTGTTCCGGTTTTAAGGCCGGTGGTGCCTTTGTAAAAACGCACTAATTTGTTGGTGTTTACAAGCTCGGATTTTCCGTCCCGCAGACTGTCCATCCATACGGTGGAATATTTTTTGATAAGGTCATGCTTTATAAGCTCGCTCGACATTATGGCGACGTCATGTGCCGAGGTCAGATGCCCTTCGGCATCAAGGCCGGTGCAGTTTACAAAGTTGGTCTCGTTCATGCCAAGCTCTTTGGCCTTTTCGTTCATCATGGCCACAAAGCCCTCTTCGCTGCCAGCTATATACTCTCCAAGGGCTACGGTGGCATCGTTTGCCGAGGCAATGACTGCCGCCTTCAAAAGGTCGTCAACCGTCATGGATTCGCCCGGCTCCAGCCATATTTGTGAGCCGCCCATACTGCAGGCGTGCTCGCTTGCGGATATGACCGTTTCAAGGGTCATATCCTTGCGCTCTATTGCCTCCATGATTAGTAACAGAGCCATGATTTTTGTAATAGATGCCGGAGCAAGCCTTTCGTCGGCATTTTGCTCATATAGAATTTTTCCGGTATTCGGCTCCATAAGTATCGCGGATTTTGCCTTAATCTGCAAAGGCTGCTCAATTGCCGCGTTGGTCGGCACCGTGCTTAACGGCACATTCAAATCGCTTATGTCACATTCGCTCGATATTGTCTTTTTTTGCTCGGCCGCTACCGTCATACTCCCGATAAGGGCCAGGACAAGGATTAAACATAATAACTTTTTCAAGAATAACACCCCAAACATATAATCTATGAAAATATATGTTTGGGGTATCGTATTAATTACATGTGGACTTCCCGTTTATATTATTATTCCGCCTCCGATGACGGTATCTCCGTCATAAAAGACGGCGGCCTGCCCCGGGGTGGGCGCCCGTTGGGGTTCAAAGAAGGATATTTCGGCCGTACTTTCGGTCAAACTCTTTATTACCGCCGGCTGTTCCTTGTGGCGGTAGCGAAGCTTGGCAGTAATGTGCATTTCACCCTCCAAACCGTCAAAGGGGATGAAATTTACGTCTTTTACCCTGACGACCGATTTAAACAAATGCTCCTCTTCTCCTAAAACAACCCGGTTGACAAGGGGCAGCTTATCAATTACAAACTGCGGCTTGCCGAGGGCAATACCAAGTCCCTTTCTTTGGCCGATTGTATAATGAATTATGCCCTTATGCCGGCCGAGAACCTCACCCGAAAGGTTTACATAATCACCGCTTTTTGATACAACCCCGTCGGTTTTTTCAATAAAGGCAGCGTAGTCGCCGTCTGGCACAAAGCAGATGTCCTGACTGTCGGGACGGTCGGCATTAATAAGCTCCGCATTTTTGGAAATTTCCCTGACCGTAACTTTTGAAAGGTCGCCAAGCGGAAACAAAACATGGGACAACTGCTGCTGGTTTAAAGAATAAAGCACATAGGACTGGTCTTTTGAAAGATCCGCCGCCCTTTTTAAAATATACCGCCCGTTTTGCTTTTCAACCCTTGCGTAGTGTCCTGTCGCTATCTTGTCAAACCCCAAACTTTGGGCGGCCTTGAGCATTTCACCGAACTTTATGTACCTGTTGCAGACAAGGCAGGGGTTGGGAGTAAGCCCGTTTTTATATTGAGATATAAAATCGGATACCACATATTTTTCAAACTCCGCACGCAAATCAAGGGTGATGTGTGGTATGCCGATTTTCTCGCACACCGCCTTTGCATCGGATATATCCTCTGTCTTTTCCTCCTTGCAAAGCCGCAGGGTTACACCGGTTACATCGTAACCTGACTGTTTTAAAATAAGGGCAGTCGCGGAGGAGTCCACTCCGCCGCTCATTCCGACCAAAACCTTCTTACCCAAGTTATTTCCTCCGTAAAGCATTTTCTTCATTATATCAGCAAGCCAAAAAAAGGTCAAACAATAAGAAATTTAAAGCTCATTAAGCAGCAATCAGTATTTTAGACATATTTTAGGCTAAAAAAACCTAAAATTTATAGCATATGTAAAACCTTTATTTTTCTTGTGTTTTAGGTTGACTTTTAAATCCCTAATGCTATAATACAAGCAGCAACGGCACTTGCCAAAAACAATGAAAAAACCGAAAGCCGACTTTCGCGGTTGGGGGGCATTGGGTATGAATACCACCATTGAAAAACACGAGCAGTTCAGCCAAGAAAAAATAATGGAGTCCGAACCCCGGTTCATCGACATTTACAGCAACCAAAGTTTAAGAACCAAGCCTTTAAAGCTGCTTTTAAAAATGTATAAAGGCCATTATGTAAAATTGCTCTTATCGGGTATTCTTTACATTATTAAAGCCTCCCCTATTTGGATTCTTCCGATAATATCAACAAATGTTATTAATATTGCTATTGACCGTCCGCCAGATGCGGTTAAGAAGTTAATTATTAACTTTATAATTGTTTTCGTGGTGCTGGCGCAGAACATACCGTTTCATATGCTGCATATAAAGTTTTTTAGCGTGGCCAACCGCAGTGTGGAGGCAGGACTTCGCGGCGCCATGATACGAAAGCTCCAACAGCTTTCAATTACCTTCCACAAGGAAATGGCTTCGGGTAAAATCCAGTCCAAAATCATGCGTGATGTGGAGGCCATTTCTGAGTTTGCCACCCATCTTTACGGTCAGGCGCTTAATATAGCAGTCAATATGTCCATATCCCTTGCGGTTGTTCTTTCAAAAAACATAACCGTCTTTTTAATGTTTTTGGTCTGCGTGCCAATGTCGGTGCTTATACGTCAGCGGTTTATAAAACCCATGCGCCGCCAAAGCCGAGCCTTCCGCAAGGAGATTGAAAACACCGCATCGGCCATATACGATATGGAGGAGTTAATCCCTGTCACCCGCGCACACGCCCTTGAAAACAAAGAGGTTAAAAAAATGACCGCCGAGGTCGCGAACATTGCCGAGCGCGGCTACAATCTTGATATGATACAAAGCCTTTTCGGTTCGGTAAACTGGGTGGCCTTCAACCTGATGCAGATAATCTGCCTTTTCTTTTCGTCCGTTCTTGCTATGAAGGGGAGAATCACCATTGGCGAGATAACCCTTTACCAGACCTATTTCAACCTTTTAACGGGCTATGTTTCAAGTATTATAAACCTCTTGCCGATTATTTCAAAGGGCACCGAATCGATACACTCGGTAGGGGAGATTCTTGCCGCGTACGATATTGAGGATAACAGGAATAAACCTAAATTAAGCGTACTTAACGGGCGTTACGAGTTTAAAAACGTCAGCTTCAGCTATGATGAGCGCACGCCGGTGCTTTCAAACTTCAGCATGACCGTGGAGCCGGGCGAAACCATCGCCCTTGTAGGGGAATCGGGCTCGGGCAAGTCGACCATAATAAATCTGATACTCGGATTTGTAAAACCCAACTCTGGCGAGTTGCTTGTAGACGGTCGGAACATATATAACATTGATTTGCACTCATACCGCAGCAAGCTTTCAATAGTGCCGCAGGAATCGATACTCTTTTCCGGCACAATACGCGAAAACATCACCTACGGACTTAAAAACATAAGCGAAGAGCGGCTTAATAAAGTGGTAAAAGCGGCCTGCCTTGACAGCGTGATTGAAAAACTGCCCGACGGGCTGGACACCTATGTCGGCGAGCATGGCGCCAAGCTTTCAGGAGGGCAAAGGCAGCGCATTTCGATTGCCCGCGCCATAATTCGCGACCCCAAGGTAATCATTTTTGACGAAGCTACAAGTGCTCTTGACAGCGTAACCGAGCGTGAGATACAGTCTGCCATTGAAAATCTTACCGTAAACCGCACCACCTTTATTGTGGCGCACAGGCTTTCCACCATTAAAAATGCCGATAAAATCGCCGTATTAAAAAACGGCCGCTGCGTAGAGTTCGGAACATACGACCAGCTTCTCGCCCAAAAAGGCGAATTCTGGCGCTACAAGGAAATGCAG
>JBMNVM010000085.1:0-7148 GCA_050946805.1 Acutalibacteraceae bacterium
AACCTTTTTAATATTTTCTTTAATAGAATTTAACCGACCGTTTTCTATCATTTTAGACACTCCTTTTCATAATGCAATTTGTATTGTACCAATTAAGTATATCTGAAATCTATTGACAATATAAACAATATTAAAATTCTTTTTTATATGTTTTACCGATTGTTATTCCTGTATTTTTTATAGGCTTTCTTTGTAAATAAAAACTCCATTAAAGGCTTGATACCTTTAAGGAGCTATTTAATCCCTTGTTTTAATTATCGGTTCTTTTGCTAATCTTCTTTTTCCTTCCAAAGCCGTCTTAACACGTGTGCTAGCATTTTAGGCTCGCGCTCTCGTGTAAAGACTCCCTTTCGGTTGAAAATTATACGGGAGGTTGTCTGGTTGGCCCTGAAATCGGCAAACGCCCAGACGTGAGCACCTATGCAGTAATTAAGCTTTTTTATTTCCGCATACTGCTTTGTAACCATCTCGACCTGAAATTCCTCGCTGAACATCTGGGGCGGATCGGTGTGCATGCCCGCAATCGCATCGGCACCGAATTCAGACAGGATTACCGGCTTGCCGAATGCCTTGCGAAAACGCTCGATGCAGCTTCTAAAATCGTCAAGGGTTTCATCTATTTGTCCGGGTCCTAAATACCAGCCGTAATACTTGTTAATGCAGACCATATCGTAATACTTGTAGCCCACATTATTTTCAGGCTCCATGTGCGCTACATAGGTTATCGGGCGCGAGGGGTCAAGTTTTCTTGCACACTCCGCCATTCTTTTGAAGAACTTTTCGGCCTGCGGGCTTGAGGCATCTGGCTCGTTCGCAAGGCTCCACATAACAACACTCGGGTGGTTTTTGTCCCTTGCTATCATTTCTTCAATAACGGTCAAGGCTTTGTCGCAAATATCGTCGCGGTACATGCGCTCATTAAGCCCCACAAAGGGGGTTTCGGCAATTACCAAAAATCCGTGGCGGTCGGCTGCCGAGAGCAGTTGCTCATCGTACGGGTAATGGGAGGTTCTAAAGGAATTCGCGCCAATCCAGTCAAGCAGATAAAAATCCTTTACATTTACCGCGTTGTTGGTTCCCTTGCCGGTAATAAAAAAATCCTCATGCTTGCCAAAGCCCTTGAAAAATACCGGACGGCCGTTGAGAAGGAAGTTATCCCCCTCTATTTTAACCGTTCGAATCCCAACATCAAGTGAGTAGCAGTCAACCACCTGCCCGCCGTCCGACAGCACAAATTCTGTTTTATAGAGATTCGGTTGACCTATTCCCCAAAGCTTTGCATTAGGGATTACCAGTTCTCCGTTTGCGACACCGTTTAAAGCCTTAACTGTAACGCTAATCCCGCCCGCGCTTACCGTAACGCTGCCGTGGGCTGCTACTTTGAACTTTATAATACCGTCGGTTCCCGAAATATTAGTTGTAACGGTTATATCCTTTATGTGGTTTTGGGGAACCGAGCAAAGCCAAACGCTGCGGTGAATTCCGCCGTAAGGATAAAAGTCATAGGTAACGGCCGGATAGGAGTTGGTAAAGCCCGCCCTGCCTTCCGAAGCCTCGAGGCTTGCCGGAGGCAGTGACCACGGGTCAAGGGTGGAGTCGGCAAGTACCGTGAGTGTATTTTCGTTTTTATAATCTACCACATCGGTAATATCGGCTTCAAAGGGCAGCGAATTACCGATATGTTCGCAGACCTTAACGCCGTTTACCCAGACCTTGGCATTGGTGTTTACCGCTCCGAAGCGGAGCATTACCCTTGTGCCCTCAAATCCGCGGGGAACAAAAAATTCTCTGCGGTACCAGCCCCAGCCGTGAAAATTAAACAGGTCGTTGTACTGCTCATTCCAGCTTGCCGGAACCGCTATATCACGCACATCATTTGGGAATTGGCTGTAAAAAGCTTCACGCTCGCCTTTCTTTTCCTTATCGGCATAAAATTTCCAAACGCCGTCAAGCGTCAGCGCATATCTGTAAGCATTACTTTGAGGAAAAAGCAAACAAACCCCTCCGAAAATTATTTGAAAACATTATTATAACAACCGCAAAGGCATTTCAAGGAAAATCCAAAATCCAAAAATCATACTTTGAAATGTAAGTCAAAGCCTATTTAAATCTTCAGTTTATTGAATAATTTTAAAATATACACCGAAAGGAAATAGGCCGCGGTTACCGATAAAACATCCTTGATTAAAAAGGGCAGAGATGCCGTAAGCAGAGCGGTTAAAAAGCTGTTGCCGGTAACAATGCTGTATTGGGTTGCGCCAAGCAGGTGGCAGATAAGCATTCCCACCGTTCCCGAAATGATGGCGACCATCCTTTTTTCATGCAAAGAAAAGCAAGAGCAGCCAAGTGCCAGAAAAAGAAATCCGATTATAAATCCGCCGGTGGGGCCTGCTATTACCTGCATACCGCCCCTGAATGACGAAAAGACCGGCAACCCGAAGGCACCGATGGCTATATAGGCGGCAATACTTGAAAGTGCCCATTTAGGCCTTAAGGTATATCCGCACAGCGCCACCCCGAAGGTTTGAAGGGTAACCGGAACGGTTGGTGTTTGAAAAGAAATTTGCGACATTACGCAGACCAGGGCTGTAAAAAGTGCCGCAAAGGTTATGTTGAAAATTCTTTTGTCAGACATTCTTATTCTGCCTTTCATTGTGGTTTTTTGTAATTTTGTTTACTATTATAAAATATGTAACAAGTAATGATATAAATGTCAGTCCCCATGTAATTGGATACGATATATAAAGGTTTGAAGCGGTATGGAATTTCGGGATACTGAATATTGTAAATATCCAGCCAAGCCTGAAAACACATACGCCGGTAACCGAAATGAACATAGGCGACAGAGTAACTCCGATTCCTCTGATTGCACCGATGGTCACATCCATAATCCCGCACAGGAAATAAAAACTGCAAACAAATGACATTCTTATCAAACCTTGTTCAATGGCAGCGGGCGAATCCGGCAGGTATATCGACAATAGCTGACGTCCCAAAAAGTAGACTAAATTGCCAAGCACGATGCCCGTTACCGCAACACAAATAAGGCAAAGGTAAAAAACGCGTTTTGCCCTTTTGTGATTTCCGGCGCCGAAGTTTTGTCCTGTAAAGTTAAGAGCGGTATGATGAAATGCATTCATGGCCATATATACAAAGCCCTCTATATTGGCGGCGGCCGCGCTTCCCGAGACCACCACTTCACCGAGTGAATTTATGGAGGACTGGATTATTACATTCGAAATCGAAAATACGGAGGATTGTATCCCCGCAGGAACGCCGATTGTCATGATTTTTCTAAGGGTTGCCGCATGAATTTTAAATTCTTTTAATATAAGCCGACAGGCATCGGTTCTTTTCATTAATGTTTTAATAACAAGGACTGCCGACAAAACTTGCGATATTACGGTTGCAATGGCAACTCCGGCAACATCCATATCGAATAGTATTACGAAAATAAGGTTTAAAAAAACATTTACCGCCCCCGAAAAACACAAATAAACAAGCGGTGATTTTGTATCGCCGGCAGCCCTTAATATTGCCGAGCCGAAATTGTAAACCATTGTCGCGGGGATGCCTATGAAATATATCTTCATATAAAGCGCGGCCAACGGCAGCACCGACTCGGGAGACTGCATAAGCCGCAAAAATGTTTCGGCAAAGAGTATGCCGACAACCGAAATAATTATTCCGCTTATTAATGCCGTCGGAATGGCAGTGTGTATAGCCTGCTTTACAGACTTATTGTTATTGGCGCCCAATCCTTGCGCGGTAAGAATACCTGTACCGGTCGACAAACCCATAAACAGATTTACAAGCAGATTTATAATTGACGAAGTAGAACCCACCGCAGCGACCGAGCGCATACCGCCGTACCGGCCGACAACTATTATATCCGCCGCATTAAAGAGTAGCTGCAAAATACCGGTAAAAATTATCGGAATTGTATACAAAATTATGTTTTTCAGCAACGGCCCTTCAAGCATATTAATATTTTTAACCTTAAACACCCTTTACCATCCCCGCAAGCACTTTCAATATAATTATACACGATAAAAAAATAACTGCAAGAAATTTAATGTATTATCTTGCAGAATTTTGAAATTTTTCGACATTTTATTTTGCAAAATAAAAACATCCGGCAATACTTGCCGGATGCGGAAATTTAATTTACTTTTCCGTAAAGCGGAACATCGCTGTCTTTCCTCGGTTCTCTTAAATTAGCGACAGAGGGGGAAGATTTTCGAGATGAAGAACGGTTTTTACGTTCGGGACGACGTCTTGCAGAACGTTTGCCGCCGTTCATGCGTGGTTTCATTTCCACGCCTGTGGGAGCAATTACCACCCTGCGGTTGGCATCCTCACCAAAGGATGCCGATTCGACTCCCTCAATCTCCTGAATAGCCGTGTGGATAATGCGGCGCTCATAAGGATTCATCGGTTCAAGGGTGCGGCATTTGCCGGTTTCCAGCGCCTGCTTTGCCATACGCTTTGCAAGTGCAATAAGGGTTTCCTCGCGCCTTTCGCGATAGTTGCCGATATTAATGGCGATTTTGTAGTGACCGCCACCGCTATTGGCAACAAGCCCTGCAAGGTACTGAAGCGCATCCAAGGTTTCTCCGCGCCTGCCAATGAGAACACTCAAATCCTCGCCGTCAAGCATGATAAGTGAGCCGTTCTCGCGCGATGCCACCTTTATGGAAACATTCTCACAGCCAAGACTTGCAAGTATAGTCTTAATATAAGCGACGGCCTTACCCGCATTAGAGTCGGCAGGTATTTTATCCGCATCCACAGGTTCGCCGTATTCGGGAACTTCCTTTACGCTTCGTTCCTGAACAGCCTTTTCCGCTTCCTTTTCGACAGCCTTTGGCTGGGCTTTTTCCGGTGCCTTAACTTCCTTCGCCTGCTTCTTTTCTGTATTTTTTATATTTTTGTCTTTAGAATTTGTCTTTTTGTCGAAGGTCTTTTTATCCGGAACTTCAATGTATGCTCTAACTTCGGCATCGCTTCCGCCGAAAATTCCCAGAATCTTTTTCTTGGGCATGGAAATAACGTCAAACTGTATATCGTCAAACTCCGATGCATTCAAATTTTTAATGGCATTCTCTTTTGCTTCATCTATCGTTGCACCGAAACCTTTTGCTTCCTTTATGATCAAAGGAAACCCTCCTTATATTTTATTCATTGTCTGATGCTGTAATTTTTTTGATTTGACCTTCCTCAAAAAGACACTGCTTTGTAAGCTCCTTCGCACGCTCGTTCGCCAGCATTTTGTGGGGGCTGTAGAATATCTGAACCCCTGCCTGAATAAGGCCGCCTATCAAGGATGAGCATGCCCAATAGAAGGTAACTCCACCGGGCAGCGTGAATCCGATAAACAGCGATAAAAGCGGCATGGTGTAAAGCATTCCGGCCATGCTCGGAGCTTCCGGATTAACTTTTTTCTGGATTTTAACCGATATAAGGCTTGATAAAAGCTGCGCCGCAAAGGCGATAATCGGCATAATCCATATAAGCTGCACATCATGGAAGATGTCAAACGAAAATTTAGGCTTTTGAGTTAAATCAATGCCAAACAAATTAAAGTCAATGCCCGACAGCTTTTCGCTGATTACCGGGAAATTGATTGTGCCGGCTTTAATTGCCTCAATTATATTAAGCTCAGGCGTTCTTTGAACCGATTTTCCGATTGCCTTGGCAGCCTGATTAATAACATCCGCATCTATGTGTAAAAGATAGGTAAGCGGCGACATTATTAAATAATAAATACTCAGCATCAATACAAGGCGCAAAATCATCGGGAGACAGCCGCCCGCCATGGAAACGTTCTCCTCCTGATAAAGCTTCTGCATTGCCATCGAATATTTCTGCTTATCGTCGCCGTAGCGCTTTTTAAGCTCGTCAAGCTTGGGCTTGATACGCATTTGCTGGACAGATGATTTCTGGCTTTTTATGCTAAGCGGAATCATGGCGATATTAATAATAAGTGTAAATACAAATACCGCCGCGGCAAAATTGCCGCCTAAAATTCCCGCAATAGATTCAAGAAACCATCCAAGCGGTTTATTAATTATATTAAATAAGGCTTGCATAAATGCACATCCGTTCAGAATATGATGTAATACGAATTATTTTCGCCGCTTTTCGGGTACAGGGTCATATCCGCCGCGGCAGAGCGGATTACAACGGATAATACGGTAAAGAGCCAGCGCAGTACCTTTAAGACTGCCGTGAACCCTGATAGCCTCGACCGCGTATTCGGAGCAGGTCGGCGTAAAACGGCAGCAGGGTATTTTTATGGGAGAAATACACTTTTGATAAAAGCGGATTATTGAAATCAACAGTTTACTCATCATTTTCGTCCGCCTTCAAAATACCGTAGGTTTTAAATAATTTAATAAGCGCGGCGGCCACCTCGGTACTTTTTACCGATAAAATTCTCGGCCTTGCAACAATAATAAAATCAAAGCCGCCCCGAAGTTCGGGAAGACATTGCCTGAAAGCGGCATAAATAACACGTTTTGCGCGGTTGCGTGATACCGCGTTGCCGATTTTCTTCCCCGTGGTAATGCCAAGACGCGGCTTACCTATATGGTTTTTCATAACATAAACCACTGCGTAAGGACCGACAAGCGAATCCCCTTTTTTGTAGGCGCGGTGAAAAACCCGATTTTCTTTAATTTTAATTATACTTTTCATGAAATAAAATGAAAAGCCACAATCAGTGGCTTTTTAATATGTCAACTGTTTTCTGCCTTTGGCTCTGCGGCGTGCAAGTACCTTACGGCCGTTTGCAGTTGCCATTCTCTTTAAAAAACCATGCTCCTTCTTGCGCTGAAGCTTCTTGGGTTGATATGTTCTTTTCACCGAAACCCCTCCTTAACAGCAGATTGGCGGTTATACTCAATCAAAAAAGCGGCATAACCTATCGATTTTAGATTATACCGCAAAAGTGGCAAATATGTCAATAGAAATTTTCAAAAAACTCCTAACGGCGGCTTTAGTAATCCATACACGATATATTTATTATACACCAAAAATCGAAAAACCGCAACTTTTTATAAATCTTGATTTTTTGTTTCGTTAAAATTTACTATATTTTATTTTAATCAACTTGTCCGTTTGTAAATAAGTTACAAAAATCAATA
>JBMNVM010000086.1:0-7113 GCA_050946805.1 Acutalibacteraceae bacterium
TAAGAGCAATATCCGAACTTAAGCGGCTTGACGAGCTTAAAAATAATACTCAAAACAGCATTTTTGAGCTTGAGCGCGAGGAGGCCGAAAACCGCGCAAGGCTTGAAAATCTTAAAAAACAATCGGACGAGGCTTTGTCCACTTTGGCGCAGCTCGACCAAAAGCGAACACTGCTTCAGTCTGAAATTGACGCCATGACCGGCGGCAGGGACAGCCTTAATGAAAAAAGGGAAGAGCTGTCGGCAAAAATTACCGAATATAAGCTTAATATCATTGAAATTCAAAAGGATATAGAGTCCATAAATCAGGCAAAGGAAAACCTTAATAATTTAATATCCTCACGCGAAAAGCGCTTTGCGGAAATTGAGCTTGAAATTAAAGCTTTAGAAGAACAAAACCAAAGCTTTAGAAATGAAATTTCAAATTTAAACACCCGCATATCGGCTTTAAAGCAAAATATCGAAGCCGGCGAGCAGAATATTTCCGCAATGCTTGCAAAGCGAAACGAGACTGAAAAGGCTGGGGTAGAGCTTCGCGCAAGCGAAAAGGATAAGACCCTGATTCGCGAAAAGATAAACGGCGAGCTTGCAAGGCTTCATGAACGTAAAGAGGTAATGCTTAAAGAGTATGACGAGGTTATTCGCCGTCTTTTCGACGAATACCAGCTTACAAGAAGCGAAGCCGAAGGTCTTGGAATTGTGATTGAAAAGCCGTCCGAAGCCAAAAAAACATTGGCAGATGTCAAAAACAAAATTCGTGCCCTTGGGAATGTTAATGTGGCGGCTATTGAGGAGTACAAAGAGGTAAAAGAAAGGTTTGAATTTTTGTCGGAACAGGTGGAGGATGTAGAAAAAAGCCGCGCCGAGCTTCGCAAGCTTATCAACCAGCTTACAACCCAAATGTGCGAAATCTTTACCGAAGCCTTTGCAAAGATAAACCAAAACTTTTCAAAAACCTTTTCGGAGCTTTTCGGGGAGGGGCAGGCAAATCTTTCGCTTACCGATCCCGACAATATTCTTGAAAGCGGAATTGACATAAACGTCAAGCTGCCCGGGAAAAATGTGCCTTCGCTTGACAGCCTTTCGGGCGGTGAGAAGGCCTTAATTGCACTTTCTATTTACTTCTCGATTATGAATGTAAATCCGCCGCCCTTCTGCTTCTTTGACGAGGTTGATACCGCTCTTGATGATATAAATGTTCAGCGTTTTGCCGAGTATATGAAAAAATGCGGCTTTCCGACACAGTTTATCTGTGTTACCCACAGACGAGGCACCATGGAGGCTGCCGATATGCTTTACGGCGTTACAATGCAGGAAAAGGGTATTACCAAGCTTTTGGAGCTGAATGTTGCCGAACTTGAGAAAAAACTGCTTAAAAGCAATCAAACGGCATAATATATTTTAAAGGTGATTTAATGAGTTTTTTCAGCAAGATTAAAGAAGGACTTAAAAAGACCCGCAACTCCATTGCCGACGGGGTAAACAGCATCATAAACAGCTTTACCAAAATTGATGAGGAATTTTTCGAAAGCCTTGAGGAAACCCTTATCTTGTCGGATATCGGCATTGAAACCTCAACCGAAATTTGCGACAAATTAAGGAAAAAGGTCAAGGAAACAGGCCAAACTGACCCCGCCGCCATAAAAGCTATGATGAAGGAAATCATAGTTGAAATGCTGGGCGAGGACGAAAGTCCGCCGCTTGATACTAAGCCGTCGGTAATCCTTGTAATCGGCGTTAACGGTGTCGGAAAAACCACCTCGATCGGCAAAATTGCGGCGCAGCTTAAAGGTCAGGGCAAAAAGGTTATTTTGGCCGCGGCCGATACCTTCCGCGCCGCTGCCATCGACCAGCTCGGAATTTGGGCGGAAAGGGCGGGCATACCTATGATAAAGGGTGTGGAAGGCACCGACCCGGCTTCGGTAGTATTTGATACTATTGCCTCCGCAAAGGCTCATAATGCCGATGTAATAATTTGCGATACGGCGGGCAGACTGCATAACAAAAAGAATTTAATGGACGAACTTGCAAAAATCAACCGAATTATCAAGCGCGAGCTTCCCGACTCTTCGGTTGAATCGCTGCTTGTCTTGGATGCCACAACGGGGCAAAACGCGGTTAATCAGGCAAAAGAATTTAAAAACGTTACCGAAATTACGGGAATTATTCTCACAAAGCTGGACGGTACCGCAAAGGGCGGAATAATCATCCCGATAAAAAACGAGCTGAATATACCGGTTAAATATATAGGTGTCGGTGAGGGCATTGACGACCTTCAGCCCTTCAACGCCAAGGAATTT
Organism: Acutalibacteraceae bacterium; assembly: GCA_050946805.1. Taxonomy (GTDB): domain Bacteria; phylum Bacillota; class Clostridia; order Oscillospirales; family Acutalibacteraceae; genus UBA737. The sequence goes on from JBMNVM010000086.1 coordinate 2,300, forward strand.
GCCGACAGTATCTTTGACAGCGAGGATGAATAATGAAGATTTTTATTGCCACAAAGAATAAAAACAAATTAAAAGAGCTTGAGCGAATTTTAATTCCTATGGGTTTTGAGGTCTTGTCCGAAAACGATTTGGACACACCTCTGCCCGAGGTTGAGGAAACAGGGGAAACCTACGAGGAGAATGCCCTTTTAAAGGCGCGTTCGGGGCTTAAAGCTACGGGTCTTATCACCGTTGCCGATGATTCAGGGCTTTCGGTCGACTACCTTGACGGTGCGCCCGGCGTTTATTCGGCAAGGTATTCGGGCGAAGGGGCCACCTATGAATCCAACAACCAAAAGCTTTTGGCGGCGCTTGAAGGGGTTCCGAAAGAAAAAAGAACCGCTCGCTTTGTCTCCAGCGTTGCCTGTGTTTTCCCCGACGGCAGGGAGTTTACCGTAAGAGGTGAATGTGAAGGCTATATTGCCGAACATTGCAGCGGAACCAACGGTTTCGGTTACGACCCGATTTTCGTCTGTAAAGAAGGTTGCTTTGCCGAGCTTTCACCAGAGGAAAAGGACAGGGTAAGCCACCGCGGAAAGGCATTAAGACTATTTAAAGAGACTTTAAAAAAATACATTTAGGGGACTGTTATATGTTAAACAGCAAGCAGCGCGCTTATTTGCGCGCAATGGCGAATGATATTGAAACAATTTTGCAGATTGGGAAAAGCGGCATTACCGACAATACCATAATGCATGTTGAAGAGGCTTTACAGGCAAGGGAACTTATAAAATTAAGAATTTTGGAGTCTTGCCCTACAAGCGTGCGCGAAACCGCAGACGAGATTGCCCGCCGAACCGGTGCTGATGTCGTGCAGGTTATCGGCACAAGATTTATACTTTACAAGGAAAGCAAAAACAACAAGAAAATTAAGCTGGTGAAATAGATGTTGACTGCAATTTTCGGCGGTACCTTTAATCCGTTTCACATAGGCCACTACGAAATTTTAAAGGCATTAAACAAGGATTCGCAAATTGAAAAAATACTTTTAATGCCCGACCGTTTGCCGCCGCACAAGTCGTGTGAATTTTTGGCGGACGACCGGACAAGAATAGAGATGTGCCGCATTGCGGCAAAGGATTTTTCTAAATGCGAGCTTTGTTTGATTGAATTTGAACGGGAAGGTAAAAGCTACACCTATGATACCGTAAAGCAACTAAAGAAAAGGTATCCCGACACCGAATTTGCCTTTGTAATGGGCGGGGACATGCTTATTTTTTTCGACAAATGGCATAATTACATGGAATTGATGACCGAGCTTTCCTTTATTGTCTTTAGAAGAGCGGATATTGACGAAACCGAATTTTTAAATTCGATAAATCGATATGCTAATATGGGAATGAAAATAATTCTTAAAAACGAGGTTATTCCCGCCGTTTCTTCAACCGAACTGCGAAGAAGTTTTTCGTCTGCAAAAAGCCTTATCCCACCCGAAATTTATGATTATTTAAAGAAAAGGGGAGTTTACGGTGCAGGATAAACAATTTGACAAATATAAAACTATTTTGCGCTCAAAACTCAACGAAAACAGATATAACCACTCCCTATGTGTTGCTAACGAGGCCAAGCGTTTGGCAATAAAGTACGGCGGCGACCCCGAGAAGTGTTATCTTGCCGGACTTTTACATGATATAACAAAAAATGCTCCGGATAATGAACACTTGAAATTGTTTGAAACCTTTGATATAATCTTGAATGATATTGAAAAAAACGCCAAAAAGCTTTGGCATGCAATGTCCGGTGCGGTTTATCTTGAGAATATACTGGGCATTAAGGATGCGGAACTGCTGGATGCGGTAAGGTATCACACAACCGCAAAGGCGGGAATGTCGCTCACCGCAAAGATTTTATATCTTGCCGACTTCACATCGGCCGACCGCGATTATGAGGACGTGGATGAAATGCGACGGCTGGTTGACATTTCTCTTGAAAAGGCTTTGGTTTATGCCCTTGAATATTCAATTATCGATCTTATAAGACATTCTCGGGCGGTGCATCCCGATACCTTCGAAGCTTATAACGAAACTGTCTTGAAATTGGAGGAGCCAAATGGAATCTTTTGAAATATTGAAAATCGCGGCCAATGCCCTTAATGACAAAAAGGCCAAAGATATTTCCGCAGTAAAGATTGACACTTTAACCATACTTACCGAATACTTTTTGATATGCACAGGAACCTCGTCAACCCAAATTCGAGCGCTTTGCGACGAGGTTGAGGAAAAGCTTGAAGAAGCTGGGGTCAGACCCCATCATATTGAGGGCAGATCCAGCGGTTGGATAGTACTTGACTACGGTTCGGTAATCATTCACATTTTCGGAAAGAACGAGCGTGAGTTTTTCAGCCTTGATAAAATGTGGAGCGACGGCGAGCCGGTTAATTTAGACGAAATTTTAACGAGTTCCAGGGAGGAATAATTAATGGCAAAGAACTATAATTTTACTGAAATCGAGAAAAAATGGCAGCAAATTTGGGATGAAAATCAAACCTTTGCCGCAAAGGACGATTATTCTCTTCCGAAATTTTACGGACTTGTCGAGTTTCCGTATCCTTCCGGACAAGGCCTTCATGTGGGACATCCGCGTTCCTACACCGCTATTGACATTGTCTGCCGCAAGAAAAGACTGCAAAACTACAATGTTTTGTACCCCATGGGCTGGGACGCTTTCGGGCTTCCCACCGAAAACTTTGCCATAAAAAACCATATTCATCCCGCCGTTGTTACACACAAGAATATTGAAAATTTCAAAAGACAGTTAAAGGCTTTGGGCTTCTCTTTTGACTGGAGCAGGGAAGTCAACACGACCGACCCCTCATACTATAAATGGACACAGTGGATATTCCTTCAGCTTTTCAAAAAAGGTCTGGCTTATAAATCCACCATGGCGGTCAACTGGTGCACCTCCTGCAAATGCGTACTTGCCAATGAAGAGGTTGTAAACGGCGTATGTGAGCGCTGCGGCGGCGAGATTATCCACAAGGAAAAAAGCCAGTGGATGCTTAAAATAACCGAATATGCCGAAAAGCTGCTTGAGGGACTTGACCATGTTGATTTTATTGAGCGTGTAAAGGTTCAGCAAAGAAACTGGATTGGCCGCTCTTATGGCATGCAGGTTACCTTCAACACAAATATCGGAGATACCTTTGAAATTTTTACAACCCGTGCCGATACGCTTTTCGGTGTTACATACATGGTAATGTCGCCCGAACACCCGCTTTTGAAAAAATGGGCTGACAAAATAAAGAACATCGAACAGGTTTGCGAATATCAGCAAATGGCAGCCAAAAAGTCCGATTTTGAACGCACCGAGCTTTCAAAAGAGAAAACCGGCGTTAAATTAGAGGGTATTACCGCCATTAACCCGGTCAACAACAAGGAAGTTCCGATTTTCATTTCGGACTATGTACTCATTTCATACGGCACCGGCGCTATTATGGCTGTACCTGCACACGATACACGCGACTGGGAATTTGCAAAGAAGTTCGGTCTTGATATTATTGAGGTTATCTCCGGCGGAGAGGATGTACAGATAGCACCCTACTGTGATTCCGCAGTCGGAACAATGGTTAATTCCGGATTTTTGAACGGAATGCCGGTTGAAAAGGCAAAGAATGCCATAAAGGATTGGTTGATTGAAAAGGGCATTGGCACTGTTAAGGTAAACTACAAACTGCGCGACTGGGTATTCTCAAGACAGAGATACTGGGGCGAGCCTATCCCTATAGTACACTGTGAAAAATGCGGTTATGTGCCGCTTCCCGAAAGTGAATTGCCGCTGTTGCTGCCTGATGTCGACTCCTATGAGCCGACCGACAACGGCGAATCCCCGCTTGCGAATATTACGGAATGGGTAAATACAACCTGTCCGCATTGCGGCGGCCCCGCAAAGAGGGAGACCGATACAATGCCGCAGTGGGCGGGCTCTTCATGGTATTTCCTGCGTTACTGCGACCCGCATAACGACAAGGAGCTTGCTTCCAAAGAAGCACTCGAGTATTGGTGCCCGGTCGACTGGTACAACGGCGGCATGGAGCATACGACACTCCACCTGCTTTACAGCCGTTTCTGGCACAAGTTCCTTTATGATATCGGCGTTGTTCCGAATCCGGAGCCGTACAGTAAGCGAACCAGCCATGGAATGATTCTCGGTGAAAACGGCGAGAAGATGTCAAAATCACGCGGCAATGTCGTAAACCCTGATGAAATTATCGAAACCTACGGCGCCGACACCATGCGTGTTTACGAAATGTTTATAGGCGACTTTGAAAAGGCAGCTCCGTGGAGCCAGTCTTCAATTAAGGGAAGCAAGCGTTTCCTTGACAAGGTTTGGGCTCTTACCGATATTTTGACCGATGAAACAGGCTACCGAAAAGAGCTTGAAGGCGAATTCCACCGCACCATTAAAAAGGTGTCGGAGGATATTGAAAGCCTTAAGATGAATACAGCCATCGCGGCACTTATGTCGCTGCTTAACAGTATTCAGTCTACCGGCAAAATCACAAGGGATGAGTTTAAAACCTTCATAATCCTGCTTAATCCCTTTGCTCCGCATATTACTGAGGAGCTTTGGACTATCTGCGATTTCGGCGGCATGCTCAATCAAGCACAGTGGCCGGAGTATGACGAGTCAAAATGTGTAGAATCAACCGTTGAAATTGTAGTCCAAATAAACGGCAAAATTAAAGCTCGACTTAATATACCTGCCGAGATTTTGCCGGAAGATGCTTTGGCGCTTGCAAAAGCTGAGCCTGCGATAGTAAAAGAAATCACCGGTAA
>JBMNVM010000087.1:0-7111 GCA_050946805.1 Acutalibacteraceae bacterium
TCGCACCCGAGGATAAAGTAAAGGCTGCCATAAATAAATACGCACCAAAATATATTACCAGTGGCATTTTTATATAAACCGAGGTGTCTTATATGCCGGTGCTGACAAAAGAGCTTATAAAGAAATTGGAAAAGGCTGCCGTAAACAGCGGCTCTTTTACATATTACGAGTTAATGCAAAATGCCGGAAAGGCTGCAGGGAAAGCCATACTTGAGCATTACCCGATATCCGGCCGCAGGGTGGCCGTTCTTTGCGGGAGCGGCAACAACGGCGGGGATGGCTGCGTTGTCGCAAAATATCTTTACGAACACGGTGCCGATGTTACGGTTATTACACCCTTCGGAATGCCGCAGACCGAAAACGCCTCCCGCTGTTATTCGGAGCTTGGTAACATAAATAAAACCTGCCTCTTTACCAAAGATTTCGATATAATTGTCGATGCGCTTTTCGGCATAGGTTTTAACCGTGAACCGGAGCAACATGTAAAGGAACTTTTCCGCATGATCAACGAATCTGGGGCGGTTAAAATTTCAGTAGACATTCCCTCCGGCGTTGAGACAGACACAGGCAAGGTTTTCGGCGAAGCCATAATTGCCGATTTAACACTTACCTTTATTGCGCTAAAGCCTTGTTTTGTTTTGCCGCAAGGCAGTGACCACTGTGGTAAAGTAGAGGTTTTGGATATAGGTGTTAAGCCGATTGATTACAGTTACGGCATAATAGAAAAACCCGTCTTTGAAAAAAGACGGCACAATTCCCACAAGGGCACCTACGGCACCGCGCTTCTGATTTGCGGAAGCTATGGAATGGCGGGCGCCGCAATGCTGGCGGCAAAGGCGACACTTAGAAGCGGCGCGGGTCTTGCAAAATGCGTAATACCGCAAAGCATTTACGCTCCCTTTACCGCTTTTATCCCCGAAGCGGTATGCCTTCCTTTGAAAGAAAGCAAAAACGGCGTTTTAAAATTTAATCAAACCGCTTTGACCAAACAAATAGACAGCGCCGATGCGATTTTATGCGGCTGCGGGCTTGGCAAAGGCCGAGATATTACTAAAACTTTAAAATTTCTGATTGAAAACAGCGCAAAACCGCTGATTATTGATGCCGACGGCATAAATTCCATTACCGACTGCATAGAAATATTAAAGAACAGCAAAGCTCAAATTATTCTGACGCCGCACCCGGGTGAAATGGCAAGGCTATGTAAAAAAAGCGTGGCGGAAATCGAGTCCGACCGCGTATATTACGCAAAAACCTTTGCGACCGAGAATAATTGCACCCTTGTTTTAAAGGGCAGCAACACAATAGTTGCCGAAAAAGACGGCAGTATCAGCTTTAGTATAAACGGCAACCCGGGAATGGCAACCGGCGGCAGCGGAGATGTCTTGTCGGGAATAATGGTCTCCCTTGCGGCACAAGGTCTGCCAGCAGAAACCGCTGCGAAATATGCGGTTTATTTGCACGCGGCCGCGGGCGACAAGGCCGCAGCCGAGAAGGGACAGCATGCGCTTTTGCCGTCAGATATAATAGAAAAGCTGTAATACATACCGAAAGAGCGTGTTATTGTTGCGTAAATACAAGGTTGCTATAAGTCTCTGCTTACTTTTTTCCCTGCTTTGCTCCTGCAAGGCCGGACAAAGACATGTTTCGCCTATTGTAAATCAGATAAATTTTATAACAGAGGGAATGTTAAACAGCAAAGAATTCAACGCAGCGGTTACAATTGATAAGGATAACAAAGCTCTATTCACAATAAAATCCCCCGAAAAAGCGAAGGATTTGAAAATGCTTTTTTCGGGAGATGATGTGAAACTTCAATATCTTGGATTGGAATATGACATAAAGCTTGATGATGTGAATGACGATTCCGCTTACAAGCTTGTATACAGTATTCTCACCTACGCTTCAAGGCCTGATGCAAAAGTGGTCTATGAAAACGACACATATTATGTGGAATATATCAAAATGCGTACAAAATACAAGCTTGTATTGAGTGAGACGGGTCTGCCTCTTGAAATTACCGACGACAGCGGCAAAACAAAGATTTTATTTAAGGATTTAACCCTTTTAAATTGATTTTTTCAAGATTGCGACCATAACGGTTATATCATCTTCATGCCCATCTGTGCGGCGGCGTTTCGCGCCCTCACATATCCTTTCGGCAAGCGCCTGCGCGGAGCCGTCGTCCCAGCGCTCTATTTCATCGCGGATCCAATCGGTTCCGTCTACCGTTGCGCCGTCCGACATTAGAACCACAATATCCCCTACGCGGCATTTGACGGCGGCTTTGTCAAAACCTATATCACGAAGAATTCCGGCCGGGAGCGATGTGCTCTCGGCTTTTCCCGTTCTGCCGGAGCGCCTGATAATTGTAGGCGCGGCACCCGCTTTATAAAGCTCGGCCTGCCCGGTAAACAGGTCAATGCTTGCCACATCCACCGTGGCAAGGGATTCGTCGGTCGACTTAAATAGCATTGAAGAATTAAGAAGTTTTAGCGAACAGTCATAGCCGAAACCGGCCTTTATAAGACGGCTCATAAGTCCACAGGCCATCGCCCCGTCTACGGCGGCCCTGCCGCCTGTGCCCATACCGTCGCTTAAAACCATTATGAAATGCCCTCGGCCGTCGTTAAAGTATTTAAAGGCATCTCCGCACATGGAGGAGTCGCCCGCGCATATCTGCTCTACTCCGCAGTCAATCGTAATCGCGGCATGCTCGTTCATAACAATGAAAATGTCGGAGCCTACCTCGCTGATATTCGGAATATCAAAATCGCGTTCGCAGGTAATTGATAAAAGCTTCATTATCTGCAGCTTATTTATAACAAGATCCTGCGCCTTTTTCAGTTTGAATTCCAAGGTCATTCTGCCGTATTTGTCAATCCGGCAGCCTGCCTCATCCGCCCTGATGCCAAGAGTTCTGAGTGCCATTGCGGCGCTCTCGGCTATTGCGCTGTCGAAGTGTTCATCGTTGCTGAAGTCCACGCTTAAATCATAAAGCATGTCCGATATGCCGTTAAACTGGTCGGAGACCACCGATCTTACCTCGTCAATGCGGTTTTCGGCAGCAATTCTTGAAGCAAAGTCCGAATACTTTCTGAATGTAACATTAGCCATTTTGGAAAGCCGCAAACAACGGCCTTTAAATTCCTCAGGTGCGGCGTTTTCGGGAGCGTTATCGCCGTTTTTTATGGCCTTGGTCATTTCAAGCACCGCATCAATGGTGCTGCTTTTACGGCTTTCCCAGCAGTGTATCCTTAATTTGCAGCCGGCGCAAGCCTCCTGCTCTATGGACGATATTACGCTTCCGAAATCCGGAGCGTTTATTTTTGCCAGCTGTTCGGATACCTGCTCAACCGTTTGCGAAATGTCCCTTAATGCGTTTGATGCCATTTCAAGCCGCATTGTAAGGGATTTTTTTATGCCGGTCGGTATTGATAAATGCGGATATGCCGAAAAGACCTTGCCAAAGGTTATGCCAACCTTTCGCGGCACAGATAAAAACAGTCCGCAGGCAAACGCCGCCTCGGTGACTGTGCGCATTATTACCGAAATCTCCCCTGTCGAGACGGTTCCGATAAAACTGAAAAGCAGCACAACCGACATTTGGGCATACTTCCCGATACTTGAAAAGATGCCCGCCATAAGCCCCGTAAGGGCGAATATGATGCCGAGAGTCCCGGAAGACCCTGCCAAAACAGCCGAAAAGCCTATCGCAATTCCGCAAATGGCACCCGAAACAATTCCGCCGTACTTTGCAACGGAAAGAATTAAGAAAATACCCAATACCCTGCCGAGCGAAATTCCAATAAGCGTAAAATCGGTAAGTCCCATAATGACTATGCCCGAAGTTATTAAAAGGGCGGCTAATTCATCTGTGGAAAAGCCTGCCGACATATTCTCCGCTGCCGTAAACGACCTTGAAATAAAGTATGTACCGGCTGCGCACAAAAGAGATTCCGCAAAAACCGTCGTAAACTGCATGTCCCCTGCTTTAACGATTGAAACACCGGTAAACAGACAGGCCGCAAAGGATACAAAGCTTAAAAACAAGGGATTTTTAATAATTTTCTCATATGCCGACAGCAGCAGCTTTATTGAAACAACCGCAAACAAAGCGGCAATATACCGAAATCCTCCGCTTCCGCTTGCCGGTATGAAGTAGCTGATAAATCCGCCTATGGCCGAAGCCGGTATAAAGGCCGGCGAGCAGCCCCCGATAAACGATAGGCCGAAGGGCAAAAGTTTACCCAGCACAACTCCTCTTGCCGAAATTGCGCAGGCCAGCGCTACTGACACATGGGTCATTACGGCAAAAACCAAATCTTTGGAACTGTAATATTCAATTCCCTTGGAAATTCTAACATTATCCTTCAATTACAATCACCGTCCAGTTTTATAATTTTAGTATAGTCAGAACCGACTACCGATTTTGTCATAATGCGGTGTTGAAGGATAAAATATTTTGGAAAAAAAGAATAAATTTTGGGAATTTGTAAAATATGTAAATAAAGGAGATGAGAAAATGAAGCAACTTAAAATTATTATTTCCTTAATTTTGGTTTTATGCATGTTTTGTTTATGCGCTTCGGCATTGTCAAAATACGGTTCACGCTCCGCCGAAGTTACGGAAATTCAAACAAGACTTAAAAAATGGGGATATTATAAAGGGGAAATTGACGGCATTTTCGGTAGTAAAACCAAAAAAGCCGTTATTGAGTTTCAAAAAAAGAACGGCCTTGTACCTGACGGTATTGCCGGCCCCAAAACCCTTGCCGCCATGGGAATTTCCAGCGGCAAAGACGGCAAAAACTCTTCTTCAGACTATCAGCTTCTGGTCAGGATAATTTCGGCCGAGGCCAGAGGCGAGCCTTATCTCGGTCAGGTGGCGGTCGGCGCGGTTGTTTTAAACAGGGTTGAGCACCCCTCCTTCCCCGATACCATCGCCGGCGTTATTTATCAAAAAGGTGCTTTCACCTGCCTTGACGACGGGCAGTTTTACGAACCGATTCAGGAAAGCGCATATAAAGCGGCAACCGATGCGCTAAACGGCCTTGACCCGAGCGGTGGCGCGGTTTATTACTACAACCCAGCAAAATCAACCAATAAATGGATGTTAAGCCGACCTGTTCTTACTACCATTGGCAGACACAGGTTTTGTTCATAAAAAAGCCGCCCTGTTTTTTCAGGGCGGTTTAATATATTTGCAAAACAAATTTCAGAAAATGGGTTTAAATAGCCTTGCGTGATGTTTAAAAGTGTGGCGCCCGAAGGCTGCGTAAGGATTGTCCTTTTACTACAATCCACTCCCTCAGTCAAAACCTGTGGTTTTGCAAGCGCTCTTACACAAGTCAGCCTTTTGCCGCGTGACTTAGCATAATTACTTTTGCGCCGGCATGATCGACGGCGGCTCTTAAAGCCAAAAAAATACCCGCCTGTCCCAAATTTTGAAACAGACGGTTTGGCGCGCTGAAGAAGATTCGAACTCCCGACCTTCTGGTCCGTAGCCAGACGCTCTATCCAGCTGAGCTATCAGCGCAAATGCGATCAATTTTTGACCGCCAAATTATAATATCACAAAACATTGCTAAAATCAAGTATTAATTTTATTTTTTTTAAAATATCAGTTTAACGGAAATAAGTAATCTATGACGAATAATTTTAATTCAATTATTCGTGAGGAAAACATGAATTAAATATTAATTATATTTGTAATTCCGCGAAGTTTTAAGTATTCCGCATCATTAACCTTTTCAGGAAGAATTATCGCAGGATATATTCCCTCTCTAATACAATCGGCATATCTTTTTCCGTTTTCCCAAGCAACAGCCAAAGGGTCAGCGGCAGATTCATCTTTTTTCAAAACAAAAGCCTGTTTTCTTTCTTTGGGTTTCACAGGATTTTCCCTGTATTTTTTCACCATATCGTAAAACAATTTGCCCGAATCTGTAATTTTATTGTTATTATCAAACAATCCAAGTTCGTATTCTATTGGATGAAAGCAGGTATGATTTTTTGAAATATTATGTGTGCACCACCATGTTATTCCCCAAAGATTATTCTGTGAATACATTGCTTCTATCGACTTTCGTATAAAATCAAAAACTTCATCATTTAATACTACTGATACCGTACCAAATTCCTGAACCCAATACTTTCTGTTGTTAGGGTCATTTGTATATGCCTGAGCCAGCTCCTGCATAAACGGTGCCAAATGAATGCTTTCTTCGGATTTGCGACCGAATCTTTCCAACGCTCCTGTGAAATAGGCATAACAGTGCAACGGAGTAACAGCACCGGTATTCGCAAGAACCTCTTTGGAAAAATAGCGATTTGTAAGCCATGGCTGATGATCGTCACCATTATTATGCATTTTCCCCGGAACCAGCTCTTCACAGTACTGCAGCATTTGACAGTTCCAATCATCTGCTTGCTTTATTGTAAGAGTTTTGTCTTGACCGGCTAAACAAGATAATTCATTTCCCAAATCAAACCCCAAAAAGTTCGGGCTGTCTCCCACAACCTTTGACAACTCCTTGAGAAAATACTTTTCGCCTTTTATGATTTCTTCGTTTGAAAATATTCCTTCACAAAATCCGGTTTTGCCGACCGACTGCAGCCAACTTGGAAGAAAAAACGAACCGCTCATCCAGCCGGTGAAAACCGTAAGACAGAAATCCATATTTACCTTTTCGCAAATTTCTCTAAAAGACACAAGGTTCTGAAAAGCTTTCTTGTTAATTACATATTGATCCAATTGAAAGTATGGCCAAATAACATGGGCTCTAATATGATCAATACCGATTTCCTTAATAGCCCATAAATCTTCCTCTATTGATTTTCCGTCCCAATCAAGCCAGCTGTGCAGCCAATTTTTCGACGGAATGTAGTTTGCACCGAAGCGTATCATTTCCATGTTTTTTCCTCCGGTTTTTGTAAAAGGTTTTTTTCATTGACTTTTGAATTAAACATTAAAAGTAAAAATGTCAATATCTTTGGTTAATTATGTAAAATTTCGCAACTTTTTTGTCTTTAAAGAGTCATACCTCTATTTCTTTTGAAAGTGAAAATGAGTAAATGATTTTCTGCTTTACCGGCATTTCGAATATCT
>JBMNVM010000088.1:0-7108 GCA_050946805.1 Acutalibacteraceae bacterium
GCATAAGCTTTTTAACCGTAATATATTCCCAAACGGTCGAGCCGGTTATTGCCTTAAATTTTCGATTTAATTGGGATTTGCTTAAAAAAGCGTATGAACAGATATGGTCTAAACTTATGTTTTCTGAAATATGCTCGTTTATGTAGGCTATAATGTTTGAAAAATTTTCGGTTTTTTGTTCTTCGTTTTTAATTTCGGGGAAAGCTTCCGCAAGTTCAAAAATTAATGCGGTTAAAAATATTCTTTGTTCGTAAGGTTTGCCGCCGCAAATTTTTTCAAAGTAATATTCCCAGTGTTTATTTTTAAATAACGATGCGGGGAAGCGGTTGAATTTTCCAAGCGGACGCTCATCGATAAACCGCAAAATATCCTCACGGTCCTCGCCCAAAATGGCTTCGGGATAAAAATGTATAACGTATCTTTCGTAAGGCTCAAGCGAATTGATTATAAGGCAGTGTGCTTCGGCTCTTTTCATAATCATAATATCTCCGGGGCGAAGCTCATAAAAGCTGCCTTCAACCGAGTATTTAGCATCTCCCCGCAAAAAACAGTAAAGCTCATAACTGTCGTGAGCATGCATTTTGGCCATATCGGGCTCGGGGATTTCGTTGTAGCTTTTTTTCGCGCTTGCGATATAATCCTGCATTAATAACACCTCATTAACCTATTATAAAGACACATGCGCATATTTGCAAGGTTTTTATGATTTAATTTGCAATAGACTTAAAATTTAATCTATATTATAATATAGTAAAATATAATAAAAAGGGGTATTATGCCATGCAAAAAGGGGCATTTTTAACCAATAAAACGGCCAGCCGGCTTTATAAGTCAATTGCAAATCTGCCGATTGTGGATTACCATTGTCATTTATCTCCAAAAGAAATTTATGAAGATTCAGAGTTTACAAATATCGGCGAAATATGGCTTGCGGCCGACCATTATAAATGGCGTTTGATGAGAACCGCCGGAATTGATGAAAAATATATTACGGGAGACTCTTCATATAAAGAAAAATTCTTAAATTACGCAAAGGCTGTCGAGTTTGCCGCAGGAAATCCCCTTTACCATTGGTCGCATATGGAGCTGTCTCAGTTTTTCGATATTGATATGCCAATAACAGCAGCCAATGCCGAAAAAATATGGGACAAAGCCAACGACTATATTAAAGAGACAAAGATGTCTCCGAGAAAGCTTATTGAAAAATCTAATGTTGAGATTATATGCACAACGGATGATATAATTGACGACCTTTCGTGGCATAAAAAAATCGCTGAGGACAAGAATTTTAACACAAAAGTTTTACCGACCTTCAGAACCGATAATCTTTTGCTTATTAAAAGAGACGGTTATTCAGAATACATAAATAAGTTAAGCTGTGTTTCGGGAATTGAGGTTAAGGATTTCGCTTCGCTTAAAGAAGCCGTAGCCAAAAGGCTTGAATTTTTTGTGGGAATGGGCTGCAAGTGCACCGATATCGGAATTCCTACCTTCCCGAACAGAATTGCGGACGATAATGAATGTGATAATACCTTCAAGGCGGCGCTTGAAGGGAAAGATATTAGCGACTTTGAGTACAACGGCTTTATCGGCAATATGTATTTGTACCTTGGAAAGCTTTATAAGGAATACAACCTTTTATCTCAGTGGCATTTGGCGGTTGTTCGAAACTCAAATTCCGTTTTGTGGGAAAGGCTCGGTAATGATTGCGGAGTGGACTGTGTCGGCAATCCCGTAAACGGAAACGACCTTATTATGATGCTTGATGCCATAAATAAAAATTCGGGACTTACCAAAACGATAATTTATTCTTTAAACGAAGCGAATATCAGCCAGATTGCATCCATAGCAGGCGCTTTTTTGAATGTTCGCTCGGGCGCAGCGTGGTGGTTCTGCGACCATCAAAGAGGAATAATCGACCAAATAACGGTAATTTCCGAAAACGCCGCGCTTGGCAGCTTTTACGGTATGCTTACCGATTCACGAAGCTTTTTATCCTACGCACGGCATGACTATTTCAGGCAGATTCTTTGCAGCGTTATCGGCGAATGGGTCGAGGCCGGACAGTACAACGCCGATTCGGCCGAGGAACTGGTGGCAAGGATTGCATATAAAAACATCAAAAATGACATAGACTCATAGAGGTAATATAAATGATACACTCATTTTTGCTTATCGGGCAGTCAAATATGGCGGGCAGAGGGTTTTTGAACGAAGCGGAGAAGATTGACACCACCCATATTAAAATTCTCCGTAACGGTCGTTGGCAGGGAATGTTTCGTCCGATAAATCCCGACCGCAGCTTTTCGGGAGTAAGCCTTGCCGAAAGCTTTGCCGAAAAATACGCCGAAAAATACGGAGTGGAGGCAGGACTTATCTGCTGTGCCGACGGCGGAACAAGTCTTGACCAGTGGAAGCCGGGCAGTCTTTTGTTTGACAATGCGGTCTTCAACGCAAAGCTGGCCGCAAGAACCTCTATAATAGCCGGTGTACTTTGGCATCAGGGAGAGGCCGACTGCAAGGATGTTAGCCTTTACTCTACCTACCGGCAGCGGTTTGAGGTAATTATGAATGCTTTGCGAGCAGAGCTTAACCTTCAAAGGGTACCTTTCATACTCGGCGGACTGGGCGATTTTCTTGCTGACCGCCCCTATGTTCCGGATGAAGCCAAAAATAATTACCGTTATGTAAACGAACAGCTGAAAGCTGTTGCCGAGAATAATCCCATGACCGGCTTTGTATCGGCCGAAGGGCTTACCTCAAACTCGGATAATCTGCATTTTAATGCCAAGTCCCTTTACGAGTTCGGACACAGGTATTTTAATGAATATGTAAAATTGCGAGATGATGGAATTTTCACAGAAAAAGTATTAGAGGATGATTTCGCAAGAACCGCAATGGAATTACTGTAAATTTTAAAACGGAAAGGATGGCGGGAAGTTATGAAAATGTCTTTTAGGTGGTATGGGGATACCGACCCGATACCGTTGGAGTACATAAGACAAATTCCCAATATGCGCTCAATAGTCAGCGCGGTTTATGATGTAAAGCCCGGCGAGGTTTGGCCGGAGGAGAGCATTAAAAAAATAAAGAATCAGGTTGAAGCAAACGGTATGCTTTTCGATATCGTCGAATCGGTGCCGGTGCCGGAGGAGATTAAGCTTGGAACCGAAAAAGCCGACGAGCTTATAGAAGTTTACTGTGAAAATATTCGCAGATGCGCGAAGTACGGCATTAAGTGCATAACCTACAATTTTATGCCGGTTTTTGACTGGACCAGAACCCAGCTTGACAAGAAGGCTCCCGACGGCTCCACAAGCCTTGTTATGTACTGGGATCAGATGAAGGGGCTTGACCCGTTGAAGGACGATATAAATCTCCCGGGTTGGGATGCCAGCTATACACAGGACGAGGTAAGGGATCTTATCGAAGCATACGGCAAGCTCGGTGAAGAAGGGTTATGGAAAAACCTTGAAAAATTCTTAAAGAAGATAATCCCCGTAGCCGAAGAATGCGGCGTTCAAATGGCAATTCACCCCGATGATCCGCCCTATCCGATTTTCGGAATACCCAGAATTATCACAAACGAAGCCAATCTTGACAGGCTTCTCTCTATTGTGGACAGTCCCTCAAACTGCCTGTGCCTTTGCACCGGCTCACTCGGCTGTGCCAAATTTAACGATATTCCCAAAATGGTTCGCAAATACAGCGCAATGGGCAGAATTGCCTTTATGCATATTCGTCAGGTCAAGCTGATGGAGGACGGAAGCTTTGAAGAAAGCGGACACTATTCTCCCTGCGGAAGTCTTGACATGTACGAAATCGTCAAAGCTTTGGTCGAAACAGGATTTGACGGCTATGTCCGCCCCGACCACGGAAGAATGATCTGGGGCGAAACCGGAAAGCCCGGATACGGCCTTTATGACAGAGCTTTGGGCGCTACTTATCTTAACGGCTTGTTTGAAGCCTGTGAAAAGGGGTTAAAGAAATGAACAAAAACGTACTTAACACAGATTTAACCGGAAAAACTGCGGTTGTTACCGGTGCTGGCGGCGTGCTTTGCTCGGCCTTTGCTAAAACATTGGCTCGCGCGGGCGCAAAGGTTGCTTTGCTTGATTTGAATTACAATGCCGCTTTGTCCTTCGCCGAGGAAATCAACGCTGAAGGCGGGATCGCAAAGGCGTATTCCTGCAATGTTTTGGATAAGGCTATTTGCGAAAGCGTTGCCGAAAAGGTTGAGCAGGAGCTTGGAAAGTGCGACATTCTTATAAACGGTGCCGGCGGCAACAATCCGAGAGCTACAACCGATAAGGAGTATTTCGAAATCGGCGATATTGAGGCCGACACAAAAAGCTTTTTTGATCTTGAAAGCAGCGGTGTTGAATTTGTTTTCAACCTTAACTTCCTTGGCACCCTTATACCGACACAGGCTTTCGCCAAGCAGATGATCGGCAGGGAAGGCTGCTGCATACTCAATATTTCCAGCATGAACGCATACACACCGCTTACAAAAATCCCGGCATATTCGGGCGCCAAAGCCGCAATTTCCAACTTTACACAGTGGCTTGCGGTTCACTTCAGCCGTGTGGGTATTCGTGTAAACGCTATCGCACCGGGATTTTTCGCGACAAAGCAGAACGAAAAGCTGCTCTTTAATGATGACGGAACACCAACCGCGCGTACCGGCAAAATTCTTGCCGCCACTCCTATGGGCAGATTCGGAAAGCCGGAGGAGCTGGAGGGTGCGCTATTGTTCCTTCTTAACAATCAAGCGGCAGGATTTATCACCGGTGTTGTTTTGCCGGTTGACGGTGGATTCTCCGCATATTCGGGAGTGTGAGTTATGAGTAATGTAAGAATTTTTGCTTTTGCTGATGAAGCTTCTCCGATAATCGATGAGCAGATTGTCGCAATGAAGCGCAACGGACTTCAGGGTCTTGAAATTCGCGGCGTGGACGGAACAAACGTTGCGGATATCACAATTGAAAAGGCTAAAGAGGTAAAGGAAAAGCTTGACGCAAACGGGCTTATCACATGGTCGGTAGGCTCACCGA
Source organism: Acutalibacteraceae bacterium (assembly GCA_050946805.1). GTDB lineage: Bacteria > Bacillota > Clostridia > Oscillospirales > Acutalibacteraceae > UBA737. The sequence continues at coordinate 5,055 of JBMNVM010000088.1, forward strand.
TAGGCAAAATCAAGATAAACGATGATTTTGCACCCCACATTGAAAAGTTTAAACACATTTTGGAGGTAGCCGCAACACTCGGCGCCGAAAATGTTCGTTTATTCTCCTTTTATATCCCCGACGATATAAAGCCCGAAGACTGTAAGCAGGAGGTTTTCGAGCGCCTTGCAAAATTCGTGGAAATCGCAAAGGGAACGGGAATTAATCTCTGCCACGAAAACGAAAAGGGAATATACGGTGATATTCCTGAGCGTGTGCTTGAAATTCACAAGGCTGTGCCTGAGCTTAAAGGAATTTTCGACCCCGCGAACTTCGTACAGTGCGGAGTTGATACCCTTAAAGGTTGGGATCTGCTTAAAGAATACATCTATTATATGCATATCAAGGATGCCAAAATGGACGGCGTTGTTGTTCCCGCCGGTATGGGTGACGGCAATGTGGCGGCAATAGTAAAGGATTATATAGCCCGCGGCGGCAACGCCTTTACAATGGAACCGCATCTGAGCATATTTAAAGGACTTGAGGGACTTGAGCGTGATGGTGAAGAAACTAAAATGGCCTTTAAATATCCGGACAGCAATACAGCTTTTGACGCAGCTTGCGATGCATTTAAAAAATTATTATAATTAGGGGATGTTACAGTGGAAATCGGTGCTCAATTATACACAGTCAGGGCATTTTGCAAAACCCTTGAGGATTTTGCCGAAACCCTAAAAAAGGTGGCCGACATTGGCTATAAAAACGTTCAGGTTTCGGGCACCTGCGAGTACGACCCGCAGTGGCTGGCCGACCAGCTTAAAAAGAACGGTCTTAAATGTGTGCTTACGCACAATTCACAGGAAAAATTCAAGACAGATGCCGCCACTCTTGCCAAGAACCACTCGGTTTTCGATTGTGATTATGTAGGACTCGGTTCTTACGGTTTTAAAGAGGAAAACGGAGAAACTCTTGAAAAATTTATGGAGATTTTCACTCCGATTGTTAATACCGTTGCTGAAAATGGCAAGTATTTTATGTATCATAACCATGACTGGGAATTCAAAAAACAAAACGGAAAACCCATTTTGCAGCTTATGGCTGAAGCAATGCCGGCTGATAAATTCGGCTTTACGCTTGATACCTTTTGGGTTCAGGCAGGTGGTGGTGATCCGGCTTTCTGGATTGAGAAATTGTCGGGCAGAGTTCCTTGTATTCACCTTAAGGATTATTCTTTCGGCAGATTAATGGCTGTTATAGGTGAAGGCAATATAAACTTTGACCGTGTCTTTGAAAAGGCCGAGAAAGCAGGAACAAAATATATGCTCGTAGAGCAGGACAACTGCAATGGAGAAGATCCCTTTGACTGCTTAAATAGAAGCTTTAAATATCTCAAGTCCTGCGGATTTTAGGTAGAGATGAGTATGGAAAAGGTACACGAAAATTTAATTAAGGTAACCCATTATGAAGAGTGGGGGAAGCTGCCAAATCCGTTTGTTTTTAATGACGGAACACCTCTTAAAAATCCTGAGGAGTGGGGAAAGCGCCGGGAAGAAATTTTTACTACTGCGGTAGAACTGCAGTATGGTACCATTCCTCCGTCACCTGAAGTGCTGGAAATCAGCCGTCTTAACTACAATGCAAATTTCCCAACGGGATATCGGATTACGGCAGGCACCAAGCAACAAACGCTAAGCTTTGTTATGAGATTGTTTCTTCCCGAGGGGGACGGTCCCTTTCCTTTGGTTGTGGACGGTGATCTTTGCTTTAAAGGCCCTTTCCACCAAAACTTTGTTAAAACCTTTACCGACCGTGGCATTGGCGTTGTATTGTTCGACCGTACTGAGTTGGTTCCGGACCCTGCTAATTCCGGTATTGGCAGAGTCGGTCCTTTGTATGAAATTTATCCCGATTATACATTTGGCTCTATTGCAGCTTGGGCTTGGGGTTATTCCCGTTGTGTGGATGCACTGGAAAAATGTAACTTTAGGGATAAAATTGATTTTAATTATATTGCTTTTACCGGTCATTCCCGTGGCGGAAAAACCGCTATGCTGGCGGGTGTTCTGGATGAGCGT